>BNTT01000019.1 GCA_025996815.1 Bacteroidia bacterium | reverse complement strand
TTCATTTGACCATGCAAAGATATGAATAGTTGGGCAGTATTTATTCATCCTAAAAAATATTTAGCCTGAATTTTGTCCACTTGAAACAAACGGCTCTTTTTTAGCCTGAATTTTGTCCATTACACCTCAGTTGTTGAAATTTATAAATACTTCAAATGGCATAAGACTACACAAAATTGATTTTACATACGGAATGATTACAGATTAATATGAAAAATCACTCGGTATTTTAAAGTCTAATGCGGCTAAAAATCCAAAAATTTGATTACCTTTGCACTCGCTACTCTTTCAGATGATGAAACATATCAATATCACTGCAAAAATAGACGTTTGCGACTACGCGGAACTCAGCCCGCAGGACAAAAGCACGGTGGATGCCGCCAAAGAGGCAACGCAGACGGCTTATGCGCCCTATTCCCGCTTTCAGGTGGGTGTCGCCGTCCGGTTGGTCGATGGCACCATTGTGGCGGGCAATAATCAGGAGAACGCAGCCTATCCAAGTGGCTTGTGTGCCGAGCGGACGGCACTGTTTTATGCCAACGCCCGCTATCCCCATGCGGCGGTGGAAGCGATTGCGGTGGCGGCTTATGCCAACGGGGATTACACCGACAAGCCCATCACGCCCTGCGGAGCGTGCCGACAAGTGATTGTGGAGGCGCAAAGCCGCTACAAACACCCCATCCGGATGATTTTGTATGGCAAAAAAGAAGTCTATCTCGTGGCGCAAATCACCGATTTGATGCCGCTGGCGTTTGCTGAGTTCTAAGCATTTTGCCGTTTTTTCGGAATTTTGCAAAAAAATATTTAAAAACATTTGCACAATTCAAAATAATTTCATAATTTTGTCGCCGAATATTGTAGCGACAATGTTTGGGTTATGGTGAAAACATAACTTACAGTGAGGTAAACCTCACATTTGAAAACATATTGGTTAAAAAAAGCATTGGCTTTATCTTTCTCTTTAAGAAATTTAGCGATTTAATACACTGAAGGATAAGTTTGATGTTCACGCGGCGGCGTGAACTTAACTTATTTGTAGTGTAGGGTTACGCTAAATACCTTTAAAGAGCGGATATTTTAAGTATCACGCTTTTTTTATGTGCAAAATTTTGAAAATTCGACGACGGTAAAACCGCCACAATATATGAAATAGAATCGCAACTATTCCCCAAAAAATGCGAAGTGAAACTGTTTAATAAAAAATAATTAATTGTCCGTTAAAGGGCGGACGTAAAACAAATTAAAAAATGAAGAAAATTATCTTGTATTCAACTTTGACAATGTTTCTGTTGCCTTCTTGCGCGGTGCGCAAGGTTGAGCAGTTAAAGGCTGATGTCATTGGTTTTAGCGATGGGGTGCAGCTCAGTTATGAGAACGTTTTGAGTTCCGGCAGCAAAGAGCATAACGTTCCCTACAATTTGCTCGACCCCTACCAGGGACGGATGATGATAGACCAAGTGGCTATACTACAAAAGGGCATAAACACGGCTGCCTATTACGCTATGGACTTGGGGCTTGACCGTGTCGCAGAAGTTCAGAAAAAACACATGAAAAAAGACCCCAACAGCCGATATTTTGTGCTTTTTCTTACCGATGGGCTTGATAATAATTCGCTCACATTAGCCAAAGAAAAAGGACGAGGCAGGTATGCCAATTACGATGAATACGGTGCTAAATTGCAAAACAGGATGAAATCTATAATGCAAAATTCTATTTTGGGCATTATCCCCGTGAAGAATGAGACTAACTCCTTTCAATCGTATGTTATGCTGTTTCGGGATGATGATTTTAGTGGCGATGGTTATACAACGGAAGAAATACGCGCGAAACTTCCCGTATTCATCGGGGCGCAAAATGCGCCCAAACCACATGTTTTGTCAGGAGGGAGCAAAGAATCATTGATTAGACAATTCACAACGGCATTTGCGATTGCTCCATTCAATTTTAAAATCAACAAAGATTATGCAAACCGACGGATGAGAATGAAACTCGACTCCTTAGGAACGGTATGGTTTGACGCAACCTTACGAACAAAGAAAAAATCCTTCGGAAAAGAAACTTATTATCTTGAAGTGATTGGTGCCAGCGATAACTTTGGCATAGGCTTCGACCCAAATAAGGGAGTAAAAGAAGTAATCGGATACACGGATGAAAAAGACACCAAAATGGCACTGTTTTCTTTGAAAAATCTGACATTAAACGGCGCATCATACACTATAAACGGCGAAGCCGAGGAAAAAGTCACGCAATGGTTTTACAAAGAGCAGCAGCCCTACACGGAGGAAAATTTGCGGCAAAATACGGAGTATAGACCCTGTCCACCCCTTCCGCACAATACCTACATTCTTGTCATTTTAGATACAAGTGCTTCGTTTGGAGAGAAAACTAAGGAGGCAAAAGAAACTATCATTGAAATTGCGGACCATATAAGTGGCGGTCAGTTCAAGAAGTTGGAATTATAGAAAATTTTGTACTTTTGCGCCATGTTTTACGCACCCGACATAGGGCAAACGCATCAAATTTCAGTCGTATTCTGCGCTTCTGATTTCGTCTGTTACGCCGAATGGCGTTAAATTTTGATAACCCCGTACAAGCGAAGCGCAGTGCGGGGTAAGGTGCTACCCCACCCACAGCGACCCCGAAGGGGGGCGAACATATAGGTTGCACACCTTCGGTGTGCCGGAGGGGGAGGGGAGCACTTTCCCCCGCACTGCGCTTCGCTTGTACGGGGTTATCAAAATTTAACGCCTTCCGGCGTAGCATACGAGCTTAAATGGTGGACTCCTGACCATATTTTAATGCGTTGACCCTGTAATGGACAGAAAGGATGTCTTTGCAAGAAAGACGCGAGTTTTTTCAACAGATGCGTGAGGGGCAAGTTAGTTTGGCATAGCGTTCACCTCTCTGCATCTGCAGCCACTTGGGGAGTTTCTTCACCACTTCATCCACCGAATGGCTAATCCATTGCTTGACTGCCTCGTCGCTCATGTCGCGATTGAGATAAATTGTGTTCCAATACGTTTTGTTGAAATGCCACGCCGATGTTACGGCGGCATAACGCTCGCGCAAATCGATGGCTTTTTCGGGGTCGCACTTCACGGTAATCTGCAATTCAGGCGCGTCTAACGGCAGAAGTGCAAACATTTTGTTTTCCACCTTGAAGACCAGCGAAACATCATCGAACGGGAACGACTCGGTCGCTCCGTCCAGCGAAATGCAGTATTCGCGAAGTTCTTCGACGTTCATTCGTCAGAATTTCAACTCTTTCGTGGCTTCGGAAAACGACGAAAGATACGCCACAGCGTCTTTGAGATAGAGAACTAAGGTGTTGGCATCGTCGGCAGAATACATCCCTTGCAGGCTTGGATAGGCATCCAGCATACTCTGCTTGGCTTCGCGCCGCTCGTCCGCAACGGCAACTGCCTGTATGCGAATCCATTGCGACTTGCCATCGAAAGCGCAAATCTCGATTTTCGGGTTTTCCGCTATCTGTTTTGCCACTTTTTTGGCTTTGCCGGTCTGAATATAGAGTTTGCCGTCAAAAATATTCACCGTCCCAAACGGGCGCACGCGCGGCTGGTCGCCTTCCACTGTTGCCAAAAAATAGGTGCCGCAGCCCTTTAGAAATTCATAAACTTCTTGCATATTATTGTCTTTTTTTTCCGTTGTTTGTGCCTGCGCACCCGTGCTTGCGGCAATGCTTGCCATTGCAAACGCGGCTAAAAATAACTTTTTCATTGCATTCTTATTTTTTGTAACCTACTGTCTGCGTCAAGATTGGCTCTTCGGTTTTGCTCAACAGCAGAGCCGCTTTCAGTTCGTCTTTTTCAAACCAGCCTCTCGCCACCGTGCCCAAACCGGCAGATGCGCAATACAGATACACGTTCTGGGATATATAGCCGACATTGATGATTGCCCCGGCGGCATCCCTTTTCGTCAAATCAGCCACATAAACCAAATTCAGGGGGGCGATGGCAACAAAATCCTGCTTGCCGGTTTTTGCCCGAAAATCGCCTTTTGCCTTGAGTATCAAGGTGTTGGCTTTGGCATCATAGACGTAAACGCCCACTTTCAGCACGACATACAGGATAAATTCCTGCTTATCGTTTGCCGACGGCACCGTCCGTTTGTCGTCGCGATTGAACCCGTAGGCTGCCCACAGCAGGTCGGATAAAGTCTGTTCGTCCAAATCCCTGTCGGAATACTCGCGCGTCGATTGTCGCTCGCTCAACGCCTCCATCAATGGTTTACCTCCCGTTTTTTGCGGTTGCGGTAATGCCCAATCCTGCGCCTTGCAGGCAATACTCAAACTTGCCATCACTGTTAAAATTAATAACTTTTTCATTTTCATTTTCATTTTTTTACTTGATAAGTAGTCCATTCAGTACCCTCAACTGCTCTTTGACACTCGCGTCCAACCGCTTGTCTTCTATTGTGAGGACGAATCCGCCAATCAGATTGGGGTCGGTGTGGGTGTGAAACTCAATTTTGGCAGGCGTTTCCTTAGCAATCACGCTCAACAGAGAGTGTTGCAACCCGTCGTCGGAAGGCTCAACCGTAGTCAAATGCACCACCTGAATGCCTTTTTGGCGGCGGTATTCCTTGACATACATCTGCGCGATAGACTCCATATAGGAGGCGCGTTGGTTGGCGATTACCATACGGATAACGTGTTGTGAAACAGCACTGTCGGGCTTGCCGCCTGCTGTGGTGAGCACCTTGATTTTTTCGTCGGTAGAAATTGTGGGGTCGCTCAACACCCTGCGCAACAAGGGCTGGCTGCGAAAATTGGCTTTCAGCAACTGCATTTCGTCATACAAAGCCGTTTCATCCTTTTTCGCGGCAGCGTATTCGTAAATAGCTCGCGCATAGCGCGTTGAGATAATACCTTGGTCCATCGCTTAATCAGTTATTGTTCACTTCGTTAATCAGTTGAGTCACCAAATCCTGTTGTGCAGGCTTGTTGTCGAGGTTTTTCCGCAGCACTTTCTCTGCAATATCCAAACTGAGCACGGCAACTTGGCTGCGCACTTCACGCATCGCCTGTTCCTGCTCTTTTTGAATCAGCAGTTGATTTTCTGCGCGAATCTTGCTCGCTTCCACTTCTGCACGCTCTTTGGCATCGCTGATGATTTTTGCCTTTGTCTCATTGGCATCTTTTAATAGACGTTGCTGCTCTTCGCGCGTCTCTTTCAAGAGGCGACTTTGCTCGTCTTGAATACCCAAAAGGCGTTCGTGAGCCTGCCGAGCCTCATCCAGCGACTTGTCTATGTAAGCCTTCCGCTCTTCCACCATATTCACAATGATGGGCCAGCCAAACTTTGCCAACACGAAGAACACTATCACAAAGGACAGCAGCATCCAAAAAAGTAACCCAAATTCCGGCGTTAATAAAGCCATTTTTGTAAGTGTTTAGAGAATAAATCCACAGACAACAATCGCAAACAAGGCAGACACTTCCACCAAAGCGGCGATGATAATCATGTTCATACGGATGTCATTGGTGGCTTCCGGTTGGCGAGCCATACCGTCCATCGCCGAAGCACCGATTTTTCCGATACCAATTCCCGCACCGATAACTGCCAATCCCGCACCGATTCCGGCACCCGCCTTCGCCAATCCTGCAGCCTCTACTACTGCCTGTAATAAAATTGTTCCTAACATAACGTTTATTTTTAATTTGTTTATATTTATCTAATTATCAATCTTTTACTGCTTTCGCATGGTGCGGCTCCACCTGCGACAGCCCAAAATAGATGGCTGAAAGCATGGTAAAGACATACGCCTGAATGTAGGCTACCAACAGTTCCACAAAACTGCTGAATATGCTGAGAAGCATGGAGAAAGCGGTCATCCCCGCCCACATTCCGGTGCCCAACTTAACCGTCAGAAAGACGGTGCACGTCAATCCGAGCAGCAACGCATGACCCGCCAGAATGCTCGCAAACAAACGAATCATCAGTGCAAACGGCTTGGTGAAGATGCTCAAAAATTCCACCGCCGGCATAATGGGGACGGGCACTTTCAGCCACCAGGGCACATCGGGCCAAAAGATTTCTTTCCAATATTCCTTCGTGCCGTAGATATTCGTTATCGCAAACGTAAACAGCGCCAAAACGCATGTAACGGCGATATTTCCCGTAACATTCGCCCCGCCGGGGAAGATGGGAATCAGCCCCACGAGATTGACGAATATGATAAAAAAGAACACCGTCAGCAAATAGGGCGTGTATCGTTTGTAATGTTCGCCGCAGCACGGCTTCGCGATGCCATCCACCACGCTCATAATCACCAGTTCCATAAAAGCGATGAAGCCCGACGGCGAAATCAGTTCGGGATGCCCCTGCCGTTTTCTATACCACCGCGCGCAATACAGCACCACTGCAATCAAAATCAAACTACACATAATCAGCGTAAAAGCATCTTTGGTGATAGAAAAATCCAGCGGTCGCACGACCTCGCCATCAGCCAGCGTTTCAACAATTTTGCCCTTGTGAGCCTCCTCGTGAGAGATTGAAAACCGCTCCTCGTAGGCGTGTCCGCCGTGCAAACGAGCCGACGAAAACAGATACCACTCGCCGGTCTGCTCGCTTCGCACGATAATGGGCAACGGAATGGCGAAATCATGACCGTCGATGGTGGTAACGTGCCAGCCATATTCATCGCCGATATGTTCGAGAATGAGTTCGTTCACATTGAGTTCGCCACCCTCCGGCTCGCCGGCGTGTGCCTGAAACGAGCAGAGTGCCAATCCGAGGAATAATATGAATGCTTTATACTTCATTTTTCGCTCTTTTCTCTGTTTTTATTAGAAATAACGTACTGACTAACAGATAAATACAATAAATCGCTGCCGCCACCAAAACAAACCGCTGTGTGTCTATTTTAATCGCCAACATATAAACGCATATCACTGTTGCAAAAATGACCAGCCGAATACCTATCAAAAGCATATAGAGCGTAATCATCTGTCGCGCATTCGCCGTAGTTATCTTTCTATCAACTATAGCCTCCGAAAACACCTCGCTTATACATAATAAAAAACTCAATCCCGCAGCCCAATAACGCGGAATGTTACTCGTAAACAAGGCATGATAGCTCAAAAAAATTGCTATGCCACAAAAAACACTTCCTGTGACACCATAAACTCCTATGACGTTTTTTTTACTCCTCATTCGATGCAAACAGTTACAACATTATTTTTCGCCTCCACAAAACCGCCTTCAACGGGCAAAGACACCGGCTCACCATCGGATTGATACACGACTTCACCCTTGTTCAGGGGCGAAATAATCGGTGCGTGTTGCTCCAAAATGGTGAACGCCCCCTGCACTCCGGGCAAAGTAACGAGTTTTGCCTGACCGGAATAGATTGTTGCTTCGGGGGATATGATGTCCAACTTCATACGTCTAATTTCTATACGTTCTCAATCAGTTTTTTGCCTTTTTCGATGGCTTCTTCAATCGTGCCGACGTTCAAAAAGGCTTGTTCGGGCAGGTAATCCACCGCGCCGTCCATAATCATATTGAAGCCCTTAATCGTGTCTTCGATGCTCACCATCACACCCGGCACGCCCGAAAACGCCTCCGCCATATAGAACGGCTGCGAAAGGAAACGCTGCACGCGGCGCGCGCGATTGACCACCAATTTATCTTCGTCGGAGAGTTCTTCCATCCCCAAAATCGCGATGATGTCCTGCAATTCCTTGTAGCGTTGCAGCAACTGCTTCACGCGCTGAGCCGTGTCGTAATGCTCTGCGCCGATGGCTTTCGGGTCGAGCATACGCGACGACGACCCCAGCGGGTCGACAGCCGGGTAGATACCCAACTCGGAAATCTTACGGTCGAGCACCGTCGTGGCATCCAAAAACGAGAATGTCGTTGCCGGAGCGGGGTCGGTCAAGTCATCCGCCGGCACGTAAACCGCTTGAATAGAGGTGATTGAGCCGTCTTTCGTGGAGGTGATACGCTCCTGCATCTTACCCATTTCCGTAGCCAGAGTAGGCTGATAGCCCACTGCCGAAGGCATACGTCCCAAAAGGGCGGACACTTCCGAGCCTGCCTGCGTGAAACGGAAAATATTGTCGATGAAGAACAAAATATCGCGTCCGGTGTCGCCGCCTTGGTCGCGAAACGATTCCGCCACGGTCAATCCCGACAGCGCAACCGCCTGACGCGCGCCCGGAGGCTCGTTCATCTGTCCAAAAATCAGCGAAGTCTGCGATTTCGGCAATTCATTATAATCAATTTTCGACAAATCCCATTCGCCCTTGTCCATACTTTCTTTGAAAGCATCGCCATAGCGAATGACACCCGCCTCAATCATTTCGCGGAGGAGGTCGTTGCCCTCACGGGTACGTTCGCCGACACCGGCAAAGACCGAAAAACCGTGGTGTTTTTTCGCAATATTGTTAATCAACTCCATGATGAGCACCGTTTTGCCGACACCTGCGCCACCGAACAATCCGATTTTTCCACCCTTCAAATAGGGCGCGAGCAGGTCGATGACCTTAATCCCCGTAAAAAGGATTTCCGTTGAAGTAGCCAAATCCTCAAATCGGGGCGGCTCGTGGTGGATAGGGGCAGCATCGTCGTATTTCACAGGCTTCATGCCGTCGATAGTGTCGCCCACCACGTTCATCAATCGCCCTTTCACCTGATTGCCGATGGGCATCGAGATGGGCTTTCCCGCACTGACAACTTTCATACCGCGCGACAAACCGTCGGTGGAATCCATCGCTACCGTCCGCACCGTGTCCTCGCCGATATGTTGTTGAACTTCAACGACTAACAACTTTCCATCGGCACGTGTAATGTGCAGTGCCTCATTAATCTTTGGCAAACGCTTGCCCGTCTGCCCGTAGGCAACATCAATGACAGGACCGATTACCTGCGAAATGTATCCAAAATTGTCGGACATCATGTATATTTTTTAAAGTTTATTTTATCAAATCCACGCGACCTTTGCATTCGGTGAGCACGGCGCGGGCTACGGAAGCCGAAACCTCCTCATAGTGCGAAAACGTCATCGTGCTGGTGGCACGACCGGAAGTAATTGTACGCAAGGCAGTTACATAGCCAAACATTTCCGAAAGTGGTGCCAATGCCTTCACGATTTTTGCACCGGTGCGGCTGTCGTCCATACCTTCGATTTGTCCGCGCCGCTTGTTCAAGTCGCCGATGACATCGCCCATCGACTCTTCGGGGGTGATGACTTCGATTTTCATGATTGGCTCTTTCAACACCGGAGTTGCCTTTTCGGACGCGGTTTTGAACGCCGAGATGGCACAAATTTCAAACGACAACTGGTCGGAATCGACAGGGTGATAGGAGCCGTCGAGCACCGTAACCTTCAATTTCTCCAAGTTGTAGCCCGCCAACACGCCGTTTTTCATCGCGCGAGCAAAGCCCTTTTGGATGGACGGGATGTATTCTTTCGGGATATTACCGCCTTTCACTTCATCCACAAATTGCAATTCGCCTTCGAAATCGGCATCTGCCGGTCCCACTTTCACAATCATGTCGGCAAACTTACCGCGACCACCCGTCTGCTTCTTATACACTTCGCGCAATTCCACTTCTTTCGTAATTGCCTCTTTGTAAGACACTTGCGGACGACCTTGATTACATTCCACCTTAAATTCGCGTTTCAAACGGTCAACGATAATTTCCAAGTGGAGCTCGCCCATCCCCGAAATCACGGTCTGACCGGTTTCTTCGTCCGTTTTAACGGTAAACGTGGGGTCTTCCTCAGCCAGTTTGCCAAGTCCGATACCCAATTTATCCAAGTCTTTCTGCGTTTTCGGCTCAATCGCGATACCAATCACCGGTGCGGGGAAGTCCATAGACTCGAGCACGATGGGGTGATTCTCATCGCAGAGCGTGTCGCCGGTGCGAATATCCTTGAATCCAACCCCTGCGCCGATGTCGCCGCAGCCGATAAATTCTTTCGGATTTTGCTTGTTGGAGTGCATTTGGAACAGGCGCGAGATGCGTTCTTTCTTGCCCGAACGGCTGTTGTAGACATACGAGCCGGCTTCCAACTCACCCGAATAGATGCGGAAGAAGCACAGGCGACCAACAAACGGGTCGGTTGCAATCTTAAACGCCAACGCGCAGAACGGCTCGTCGGAACTCGGCTTGCGCGATTCCACTTTTTCGGGGTCGTCGGGGTTGGTCCCTTCCGTCGCCGGAGTGTCGACAGGCGTGGGCAAATAGGCGCAAGCAGCGTCCAAAAGCGGTTGCACACCCTTATTTTTGAACGACGAGCCGAGCAACAGCGGGTTGATTTGCATCGCGAGCGTCCCCTTGCGGAGGGCAACGCGAATTTCATCTTCCGTGATGGTCGAGGGGTCGTTAAAATACTTTTCAAAAATGGTTTCGTCGCATTCTGCCACTGTTTCAAGCATCTTGTCGCGCCATTCTTTGGCTTCGTCGAGCAGGTCGGCGGGAATTTCTTCCTCCACATAATCTGCGCCCATCGTTTCGTCGTGCCAATACAATGCCTTCATCTTAATCAAATCCACGATGCCGCGAAATTTTTCTTCCGCGCCCACAGGAATTTGAATCGGACAAGGGTTGGCACCCAGCACGTCCTTGATTTGGCGCACCACTTCAAAGAAGTTGGCACCCGAACGGTCCATCTTATTGACATAGCCGATGCGCGGCACATTGTACTTATCTGCCTGACGCCAAACGGTTTCCGACTGCGGCTCCACGCCGCCTACCGCACAA
Organism: Bacteroidia bacterium; assembly: GCA_025996815.1. Classification (GTDB taxonomy): domain Bacteria; phylum Bacteroidota; class Bacteroidia; order Bacteroidales; family Azobacteroidaceae; genus Azobacteroides. Next base: position 23,910 of record BNTT01000019.1, on the reverse strand, counting down.
AATGTGGCGATAGCACCGTCCAAAATGCGGAGCGAGCGTTCCACTTCGACCGTGAAATCGACGTGCCCCGGAGTGTCAATCAGATTGATTTTGTACGTTTCATTGTTGTACTTCCAATTCGTGGTGGTAGCCGCAGACGTGATTGTGATGCCACGTTCCTGCTCCTGCTCCATCCAGTCCATGGTTGCAGCGCCGTCGTGAACTTCCCCAATCTTGTGGGTCAAACCCGTGTAAAACAGGATACGCTCCGACGTGGTTGTCTTCCCCGCATCAATGTGAGCCATGATACCGAGGTTACGAGTATATTTCAGTTGACTATCTGAACCTTTTGCCATTTTTTTTATGTATTAAAATAATCTGAAATGAGCGAATGCACGGTTAGCTTCCGCCATGCGGTGCATATCTTCTTTTCTCTTGTAGGCGTTGCCCTGACTGTTGTATGCGTCCACGATTTCGGCTGCCAACTTGTCCGACATTGATTTGCCGCCCCTCTTGCGGGCGTATCCAATCAAGTTTTTCATCGAAACGGACTCCTTACGGTCGGCGCGAATTTCGGTCGGCACTTGGAACGTGGCACCACCGATGCGGCGCGACTTCACTTCCACGAGGGGCGTGATGTTGTCCAATGCTTGTTTCCAAACATCAAGCGGCGGTTTTTCTTCGTTAGGCATTTTGATTTTCACCTTTTCCAACGAAGAATAGAAGATGTCGAAAGCGGTAGATTTTTTACCGTCGTACATCAAATGATTGACAAACTTCGTCACTTTCTGGTCTCCAAAGACCGGGTCAGGAAGAATCTGTCTTTTTTTCGGCTTAGACTTTCTCATTTTTTACTTTTTTTTTAATTGGGTTGTTTTTACTTGGTCTTCAACGAGTTACTCGAACTCATTTACTCAACCTTTTCCTATAATTAAGAATTAAGAATTAAAAATTAAGAATTTTCAAAACAAAACCTGACTGTCGCCAAGATGCAATTTTTAATTTTTAATTTTTAATTGATAACTATTTCTTCTTGCCTTTTGCCGGTGCTGCGGCTGCTGCGCCTTTGGCACCTGCTTTGGGTCGTTTGGCACCATATTTGGAACGGCGCTGGGTGCGGGAGGCTACTCCTGCGGTATCCAATGTTCCGCGTACGATGTGGTAACGAACACCCGGAAGGTCTTTCACACGACCGCCTCTCACCATCACGATGCTGTGTTCCTGCAAGTTATGACCTTCGCCCGGAATGTAAGCATTCACTTCCTTTCCGCTGGTCAAACGCACACGAGCCACTTTACGCATGGCAGAGTTAGGCTTTTTCGGCGTCGTAGTGTAAACGCGCACACACACGCCCCGTCTTTGCGGGCAAGTGTCCAATGCGGGCGATTTACTTTTGTCAACCAAAGCCGTCCTTCCTTTTCTTACTAATTGCTGAATTGTAGGCATTTAAATCAATTTATTTTAAAATTATTTACTCTCTCTTTTATGAAAAAAAATCATAAAACGCCGCAAAGGTACGAACATTTTTTGAAACTTCCAAACATTTTGCCAAAAATTTTTCGGATATTCAACTAACCTCTTCATAATCAACGTATTCACCTTCGGTGTCGTTGATAATTTTTTCTTTGGCTTCGGGCTGTGTTTGGGTTGTTGTGCGGCGCTGCGTAGTCGTTTGCCGCGTTGTCGTTTGCTGCGTGCGCCGGCTTGTCTGCTTGGATTTGCCACCAAACGCGCCCCGCATGATGGCTTGCAGGAGGGTTACCCCAAACAGGATGGGCAACACTAAGAGGAGAAGACCGATGAGTATAAGAAACTTGAACATATTTTTGAATAATTAAAATTCTAATAACGGTGCAAAGTTACGATTTTTTTTTCAAATAATTTTGCAAAATAAAAATATTGTTGTAACTTTGCCCCGATAAATATAATTATGGAAAGGATAAAATTCATCTCGTTCTTGTGTGTTTTGCTCACTGTGGGCATTGCGGGTGCCGTTTTTACCTCTTGCACCCCGACGGCAGACGTTCCCACCCCCGTGACATTATCGCTAAGCCGGACAACCCTGTCGGTGGCTGCTGTTCCCGGTGGACGCAATAACTTTGACATAAAAACCACTCCGAACAACCTTGGATGGGTGGTTGATGTTAATTGGGGAAATGACTGGTGCACGGTTAGCCCGGATTCCGGTGCAGGAAAAAAAAATATTACGCTGAATATCGCTGAAAATACGTCATTTTCGGCACGCAGCGCAACCATAACCGTTACGGCGATAATGCCCAATAAAAAGGTGAAGCCGCTCACACAACAGCTCACAGTTACGCAGGCAGCCGTACTTGCCAATTTATCGGTAGACAAAACAGGTGTTGCTGCGTCCATTGAGGCAAACAGTTATCCCATTGTCGTAACGGGCAATGTCGGATGGATAGCATTGCCGGATGCAGCAGCTCCGTGGTGTTCGCTAAGTCCCGTCGCTTCCGGCACAGGATACGGCATATTTTCGATTGTTGTGGAAAAAAATTCGTTGCCGAGCACCCGCACGGCAACGATAACTGTTATGGCTGCTTCGCCGCCGTCGGTGCCTCCACTTACCATAACCGTTACGCAGGCGTTTCTCCCCCCTGCTTTCTCGGTGGATAGACCAACTATTTATGCAAGCACTGTCGCACATTCCTATCCCGTTGCCGTAACAGCCAATGGCGAGTGGACGGCAGCGGTTGACGCGGGGGCTTCGTCGTGGTGTACGATAGAAAATCCTGTAGGCGTGGGAAGCGGCACGTTTGTGGTGTCCGTGAGGGCTAATCCGACAAGTAATGTTCGTAAGGCAAAGATAACCGTTTCTTCGCGCGGGGCTACTATGCCGATAAACGTTTATCAGGTGTTCGACTATGCAGAAACCGCTGCCGGATTTGATATGATAGGCGTGCCGGGTGGCACTTTTACTATGGGGGGCTCTGCCGACAGTGATGAACGTCCCCAACACAGTGTTACCATCACTAAAAACTATGCGATAGGCAAGTTTGAAGTAACGCAAAAACTCTGGATGGATTTGATGGGCGATTGGCCCAACACGGATCCCCATGTCGTGCCTCGTCCTCCCGGATTGCATTCGGAAATTACGAATATGATCGACGACGATTGTCCGATGTATTATGTGAACAGTGCCGATATACAACGTTTTTTAACAGCCCTGAACGAAAAGACAGGGAAAGAGTACCGTTTGCCCACAGAGGCGGAGTGGGAAAATGCGGCAAGAGGCAGTGCGTTGGGGCATGGCTATTTGCACAGCGGTAGCAATTCCATCGACAAAGTGGCTTGGTACATAGATAACAGCGGCAGAAAGACGCATCCGGTGGGAACACTCGCGCCAAACGAGTTGGGCATTTATGATATGAGCGGCAATGTATGGGAGTTGTGCAGCGATTGGTTTGGTCCCTACGGCACCGATGCGCAAATCGACCCTACGGGACCTGCGCTGCCGAACCCCCGTGACCCCTGCTATGTGGCTCGCGGTGGTGCTTTGGATTACGAGAACACTTTCTGCAGCGTATCGTATCGTATGCGTTGCCCACCGGGAGCCGACAATTACCATTTGGGCTTCCGTTTGGCACTCACGCTGGACGACGTTTCGCCCTGATGAGTTTAGTTTAAAGAAAAGACATAATGAAACACAAATTTTTGCTTGGTCTTGGTGTCTGTCTGCTGTTTGGATGCGGCAACATCTACTACAACCAATGGCATTGGCATATCGATGTTAGTTATGAATGAGTTCCAACAATTATTTGACCGGCAACTTGCCACATGGGAGTTGGCTCGCAGCAATTATGCGGCTTTGGCGCAGGTGAAAATGAAGACGTTTGATGTGGACGGGCACACCTGCAAGGTGCAGTTCAACCCCGCGCGCATCGTTTCTTCCGCCGCTAAGGTGGATGCCCAATCCATTCGGGAGCGCGCCTGCTTCCTGTGCGCCGCCAACCGTCCCGCCGAGCAGCGGGGCATCTCTTTCAAAGGGCGGTATGAGATATTGGTCAATCCCTATCCGATTTTTCCGCGCCACCTGACCGTTCCCGCCGTGGAACACACGCCCCAACGGTGTGCCGACCGCATCGAGGATATGCTGGATTTGGCGAAACTGCTGGACGAGTATGTCATCTTCTACAACGGACCGAAATGTGGAGCCTCCGCGCCCGACCATTTCCATTTTCAAGCCGGAAGCAAGGGCTTTCTGCCTGTCGAAAGCGACAGGACGTTTCCCAACACCATTCGTATCGAATCGGAATTTGCGCAGGAGGTCGTCGCCCAATTTCGGCAGATATACCGCTCATTGCCCGTGCCGGCGGGCGAAGCCGAGCCGATGCTGAACATCCTCGCGTGGTTTGAACGCGGCAAATGGACGGTCTGCGTGTTCCCACGCAAAAAGCACCGCCCCGCCTGCTATTTTGCCGAAGGCGAAGCCAACCTCCTGATTAGCCCCGCCTCCGTAGATATGGGTGGTGTCTTCATCACCCCCTTGGAAAAAGATTTTCAAAAAATCACGGCTGCCGACATTGCGGCGATATGGAAAGAAATCATTCCTGATTCAAATTCACCCGCTTAAACGCCGTTACCGTCAAATCTTTGTTTTGTTTTTTGAGGTATTCGTCGATGCTGAGTTTGTTGTCTTTCACAAACTCTTGAGCCAGCAGGGTGTTTTCTTTGAAATATTTTTGCAGTGCGCCTTCGGCAATCTTGTCGAGGATGGCTTCGGGTTTGCCCTGCTCAATCGCTTTTTCGCGGGCGATGTTTTTTTCGCGCGCCACAATTTCCGCCGGAACGGAGGATTTGTCCACGCTCACGGGGTTCATGGCAGCCACCTGCATTGCGATGTCGCGTGCCACCTGATTGTCCACGCCGGGTTGGTTCAAGCCCGCAATCGTTGCCAGCTTGTTGCCCGGATGCACGTATGCCACGGTCGTTGGAGCCGTCAAAAATTCGTAGGCACCCAACTCCATTTTTTCGCCTGTTACGCCGATGCGGTCGATAATCAGTTCTGCCACGGAGCGACCTTCAACCGTGAGTGCGCTCAACTCAGCCGCCGTTTTGGGCTGCTTGTCCAACGCCACGTTCAGGATGCTTTTCACCATGCCGATGAATGCCTCGCCTTTGGCAACAAAGTCTGTTTCGCACTTCACCGCCACGATGGCTGCAAACGTGTCTTTGGTTGCCGACAGGGTACACCCTTCGGCGGCATCGCGGTCTTCGCGCTTCGCTGCCACTGCCTGACCTTTTTTGCGGATGATTTCCACCGCCTTGTCAAAATCGCCGTTTGCCTCGTTCAATGCACTCTTGCAGTCCATCATTCCGGCTCCGGTCATCTTACGCAGATGCGTAATGTCTTCCATTGTTACTGCCATATCTTTTACTCCTCTTCTTTTATAAATTTACTTGCGACATTGGCGTTCAACGCCTCTTCGTCGTCTTTTTCGATAATATTCTTCTTCACGCCCACTCTTCTGCGCTCCCGTTTTACCGGAGCCTCGCCGTCGCCGTCGAAGCCGTCTTTGCCGGAAGCCTCAGCGGCATCCTCGTCGGCTTTTTCCACCTTGCGTTCCTGCAAACCTTCGATGATGGCTCCACACAAGGCGTTCATAATCACCTCGATGGATTTGCTCGCATCGTCGTTTGCCGGAATCACGAAATCAATACCCTCCGGGTTGGAGTTCGTATCCACGATAGCAAACACCGGAATCCCCAGCCGTTGAGCCTCCGCCACGGCGATATGCTCTTTCAACACGTCCACCACAAAAAGCGCGGAGGGCAACCGGTTCAAATCCTCAATCGACCCCAGATTCTTCTCCAATTTGGCACGCTGACGGGTGATTTGCAATTTTTCGCGTTTCGACAGCTGCGCGAATGTGCCATCCGTAGCCATCTTGTCGATAGTGCTCATCTTTTTCACCGCCTTGCGAATGGTAGGGAAGTTGGTGAGCATCCCACCGGGCCAGCGTTCGGTCACGTAGGGCATCCCCACTGCCGTAGCCTTCTCAGCCACCACCTGCTTCGCCTGTTTTTTAGTAGCCACAAACAGGATTCGGCGCCCCGACTTCACAATCTGTTTCAACCCATTGGCAGCATCTTCCACCAATTCCACCGTCTTGTGGAGGTCGATAATGTGAATCCCGTTGCGCTCCATGAAAATGTAGGGAGCCATCGCCGGGTTCCACTTCCTCCGCATGTGTCCAAAATGGGCACCTGCCTCCAATAACTCATCAAAACTAACTCTTGACATCTTTTTTTCTTTTTTTTATTTGTTTACATTCTTAATTTCGCAATCCGCAGGTAGTTACTTTCGCAAGTCCTGCCGATTTAGATACTAAACCTCTCTTCTCAATTTTTATCTTCCTCTTCTTCGCGCATTGCTCTTCTGTCTTGAATTGTAAAGTATGTAAATCCAATAACAGCAATTCCAAGCAATGCAGCATACGCAAATGTTAATCCATCCATTTAAGATTCTCCTCCTTCTTCGCGCATTGCTCGTCTGTCTTGAATTGTGAAATAAATAGTTCCGACAATCGCAATCACAACAACCAATGTACACATAACAACAAATCCTTCCATATTACTTCCTTCTTTTATTTTTTTCTTTTGTATCTTTTGTTAAAAATAGACCCAGAGACAATGTCGCTACTACTGTTGTTACACCAATAATGTAAATTACCCGAGTTTCCTTGATGTCTCCCAAAATAGACGTTAATAAAACGCCTGTTACTATATACTTAGAAATATCCATCAACCATTTTCCCAATTCTTTTTTCATACTTTGAAAATTAACGTTTGCTGAACTGGAAGCGTTTGCGGGCTTTGGGGCGACCCGGTTTTTTGCGTTCCACTTCGCGTGGGTCGCGGGTCATGAAGCCTTCTGCTCGCAAGGCGGGCTTGTTCTCGGCGTTAATTTTTACTAATGCGCGGGATATTCCCAAGCGGGCGGCTTCTGACTGTCCTTTGTAGCCTCCGCCCTGCAAGTTGATGCTAATATCGTATTGTTCGGCAACCCCCAATTTGTTAAGTGGTTGTTTCACAACGTATTGCAGAATCGAAGAGGGGAAATAGACTTCCAACTCCCGCTTGTTTATCACGATTTTTCCGCTTCCTTCTTTCACGTAAACGCGAGCCACGGCTGCTTTACGTCTTCCTAAGGCATTTATTACTTCCATCATCTGTTATTTAAGTGTGTTAATATCAACTGTTTTTGGCTGTTGAGCTTCCTGCTTGTGCTCAATGCCGTCATACACGTAAAGGTTTGTCAGCAACTTGTCGCCGAGGCGGTTTTTGGGAAGCATCCCTTTCACCACTTTGCGCAACAGGCGGTCGCTGCCTTTGGCAAGCAGGGTTGCCGGCGTATTCTCGCGCTGTCCACCCGGATAGCCCGTGTAGGACAGATAGATACGGTCGTTCCACTTGTTGCCCGTCAATACGACTTTGCCGGCATTGATAATAATCACATTGTCCCCACAATCCACGTGCGGGGTAAAGTTGGGTTTGTACTTCCCTCTGAGAAGCTTTGCCACTTTCGAAGCCAGACGACCCAAATGCTGACCGTTGGCATCCACAACGACCCACTCTTTGGTAGCCGTCGCACTATTCGTTGAAATAGTTTTGTAACTTAATGTATTCACTCTTTTTTAATTTTTTATTTTAGGCGACAAAGGTACGGCATATTTTCGGATGTGCGAACTATATTTACCGTGTTTTATGTTTTTTTATGAATTTTTATGATTATTTATCATTTATGGCATCGGCGAGGCTGCTGGCTCCGATTCGGAAATAGTCGGGCGAGAGCCATTCGTTGCCCAGTATTTCTTTCACAATCGTGTAAAAATCAATGGCTTCTTTGGCAGACCGCACTCCGCCGGCAATTTTGATGCCGATTTTCCGGTTGTGCAGCTTGTGAAACTCCTTGATGGCATCGCACATCACGCAAACCGCTTCGGGCGAGGCACCCGGATACACCTTGCCGGTGGACGTTTTGATGAAATCCGCGCCCGAAGACATCGCCAAAATCGCCGCCTTTTTGATATTGACCGCCGTTTTTAACAGACCGGTTTCCAAAATCACTTTCAGCGGCACTTCGCCGCAGGCATCGCGAATTTCGCTGATTTCGTCGCACACGGCTTCGTAGTCGTCCGTCAAAAACTGCCCGCAATTCAGCACAATGTCTATTTCGTCGGCACCGTCGGCAATCGCCAGCGACACTTCCGCCACCTTTATTTCCATAAATGTTTGCGCCGACGGAAAGCCGCCCGCCACCGAAACTATCCTTACAGGCGTGCGTAGCGTGTCTTTGACCGTCGCCACGAAATTGGGATACACGCAGATGCCCGCCACATTTTTGATGCCGACCTTCGCGCTGTCAAAATTGTTCACGCTTTCCACCAGTTTGAAGATGCTCTCTTCCGAATCTTCCGTGCCCAGCGATGTCAAATCAATGCAGGAATACAGAAATTTCAGCACTTCCGCCGTGTGATTGGCGGCAGATTTTTCGACACACGCGGCGACTTTCCGGCTGAGTGCCTCCTCGTTAAAATTCAAATCGAACTTTTTAAATAATTCTTCGTATTTATTCATTTTCCAAGAACTTTATTTATATGAAAGTGCCGTATTTATATGAAAATACCGCGCTTCGGGGTGCAGGATATACAAACCGGCAACGGAGGCGTTGGGATGCATCGCGCCGCTGGAGGTGAGGCTTATGCCGATTTCGCGCATATCCAACACCTCATCAATCAGGAAGTTAAGGCGAATATCCGGCAGCATCGGATAGCCCGACGCGGGGCGGATGCCAACGCCTTTACACAGTTTTTTGTGCAAATATTCGGAGGCGGCTTCCACCAGCCGGTCGCGGAGCGATTGCTCCAGCAAATCCTGATAATCATCGCCCTGCGGTTGATTTTTGCCCGCCGTGATGGCAAACATACCGATAAAATCGCCATCGGGATGGATGAAATCGGCGATTGAGGCATAATTGTCGTCATCCCGCTTTTCCCGTTGGCGTGCTACGGGGATTTCTTTCACCCCTTTTTGCGTTTCTACATATAATATGTCATTTTTCGCCGTGACGGGGAAAAATCCGAACAGGGCATATACATTCCATATCTTTAAGATATGGAATGTATTGTAATCTTCCAATAATTTTTGCGCATCCGCCAACAATTTTTTTGCCTCATCGGATTCGCGGTCTTTGACGGGGAATTTCCATGTGGTCAAAAATGCCGTCCAATTGATGAACGGAATGACTTCTTGGATTGGAATATTTATTTTTTGTATCTCATCCATTGATGTTTGGTTTTTGTGGGGTGTATTGAGTGTGGTCAATTTTCGCCGCGTGTTGGCGGGCATATTCGATGCTGACCGCCTCTTTGGGGGTGTCCGTTTGTTCGCGCAATGCCTTGTAATCGGCTTTGATGCTTTGGATGAATGCCGCCCGCGTGTCGGGGTTTAGCAACTGATTGACCACCGGAACGGCTTGTGAGGCATCTTTCACGTGCACTACTGCGCTGCGATAGAGCGGGTCGATTTTCAGGGCGGTGTGCAGTTTGGAAGTCGTTGCGCCGCCGATGATGAGCGGAATTTGCAGACCGGTTTTCTCCAATTCGCCCGCCAATGTCGCCATTTCGTGGAGACTTGGGGTGATTAAGCCACTCAGCGCGATGACATCCGGCTGCTGCTCAATGGCTTGACGAATAATTTCTTCGGGCGGCACCATCACGCCGATGTCGATAATCTCATAGTTGTTGCACGCCAAAATCACGCCCGTGATGTTTTTGCCGATGTCGTGGACGTCGCCTTTCACGGTGGCGAAAAGGATTTTGCCCGCCTTTTTTGCGCCCGTCTGTTTGGAGGCTTCGATGGCAGGTTGCAGGATTTCGACGGCTTTCTTCATCGTGCGCGCCGTTTTAACCACCTGTGGCAGAAACATTTTGCCCTCGCCAAAGAGTCGCCCCACCTCGTTCATACCGTCCATCAGCGGTCCGTCGATGATTTCGATGGGGTTTTTGCAGGTCTTTAATGCCTCTGTCAGGTCGGCTTCCAAGAAATCGCCGATGCCTTTGATGAGGGCGTGGCGGAGGCGGTCAGTGAGAGGGTGGTTGCGCCATTCCAACCGGTCATTGTGGGCTTTTAAACCTGTTAGGTCTTCAAGACCTAACAGGTTTTTGGGGATTTCAGGATTTTGCGCATATTCCATCAATTTTTCCGCCGCCTCCGCATTGCGATTGAAAATCACATCTTCCACAAGCGTCCGCAACTCCGCCGAAATATCATCGTAGGCAATTGTAGCAGAGGGGTTTACGATGCCCATATCCATGCCTTTTTGCACTGCGTGATACAGGAAAACCGTGTGCATGGCTTCGCGCAGTTCGTTGTGACCGCGGAAGGCGAACGACAGATTGCTCACGCCGCCGCTGACTTTTGCGCTCGGCAGGTTTTTCTTAATCCATTCCGTTGCCTGAATAAAGGCGAGGGCATAGCCGCTGTGCTCCTCAATGCCGGTTGCCACAGCCAGCACGTTGGGGTCAAAAATTATATCTTGCGGGGGGAAACCTGCCTGTTCGGTCAGCAGTTTATACATCCGTGCGCACACTTCAATCTTGCGCTCAAAAGTGTCTGCCTGCCCGTTTTCGTCGAAAGCCATCGCCACCACCGCCGCGCCGTAGGCGCGGATTTTGCGGGCTTTCTGCAAAAAGTCGGCTTCGCCGTTTTTGAGGCTGATGGAATTGACCACCGATTTGCCTTGCAGCACTTTCAAGCCCGCCTCGATAATCTTCCAGTCCGAACTGTCTACCATCACCGGCACGGTGGCAATATCCGGCTCCGAAGCCATCAGGTTGAGGAAAGTGGTCATCTCTTTTATGCCGTCGAGCAGCCCGTCGTCCACATTGATGTCGAGGATTTGCGCGCCGTCTTCAATTTGTTGGCGGGCTATTGAGAGGGCTTCTTCGTATTTTTTTTCGTTGATGAGGCGGAGGAATTTGCGCGAGCCGGCTACGTTGCAGCGTTCGCCGATGGGGTAGAAGGTGGAGGGTTGGAGGGGTAGGGCGTTTATTCCTGATAATACTAATTCTTGGGACTGTTGGGACTGTTGGGGCGATGGGGACTGTTGGGGTGCACTATTCTTTACGAGTTCTGCAATCATTTTGATATGGTCGGGGGTTGTGCCGCAGCAGCCGCCTATGATATTTACCAGTCTTTCGTCCAGAAATTCTTGAATTTGCGGTGCCATTGTTTCGGGTGTTTCGTCGTATTGTCCGAGGTTGTTGGGCAGGCCTGCGTTGGGGTAGGCACTGATGTAGAGGGGTGCGCCTGCGGTGTGGGGATTGCGGGTCAAGTCTGCAATAGCACGCAGGAAAGGCTTCATATCGTTGGCTCCGAATGAGCAGTTTAGCCCGATGCTCAGCAAGTTGGCGTGTGATACCGATGCCAGAGCTGCCTCTAAGGTTTGTCCCGAAAGGATGCGTCCGTCTTTTCCTGCGAGGGTGTAGGAGAGCATCAGCGGGATTTTTTTGCCATGTTTTTGCATTGCGTCTTCTGCTGCCATGAGGGCTGCCTTCACGTTGAGCGTGTCGAATGAGGTTTCTATTAAGAATGCGTCTACGCCGCCTTCGAGCAGGGCGAGCATTTGTTCTATGTAGGCGGTGTGCAGTTCGTCGAAGGTTACGTTGCGGAAGGCGGGGTTGTTTACGTCGGGCGAGATGGATGCCATTTTGTTGCTTGGACCGATGGAGCCTGCCACGAAGCGTGGCTTGTTGGGGTTTTTGCGGGTGTATTCGTCTGCCACTTCGCGGGCGATGCGGGCGGCAGCGCGGTTGCCCTCGCGCACGAATGCCTCCACGCCATAGTCAGCCATCGAAATAGCGGTCAGACTGAGCGAATTGGTTTCGATAATGTCGGCACCGGCTTCCAAATATTGGCGGTGGATAGACTGTATCACGTCCTGACGGGTGAGCACCAGCAACTCATTGTTGCCAAACAGCGGTTTTGGAAAATCCGCAACCGTAAATTGTGTACCCCGATAATCCGCCTCCGAAAGTCCGAAACGCTGAATCATCGACCCCATCCCGCCATCCAACACGAGGATGCGCTCCTTTAATAGTTCTTCAAGCCTGCTCATTTGCTTTGTTTTTTTATGATTGAGGGGGCAAAATTAGATAAAAATCCCGAGATATGCAAGCGCATGAATAAAAAGTCAAGACCAGCCATTCTTTTCGGGCATACAGCCTACCGTACTCGAAGTACAAATTGCTACCTTTGTAGCGTGATTATAAACTAATTGTTAAACAACTAATTAAGTATGCTTATGGACAGATGTTGTGGTCTTGACGTGCACAAATATAGTGTATTTTTGTGTATGTTGGACGAAAATGGTAAAATTTTTTTAGAAAAGCGTTACGGCACGCTCACCCCCGACCTCACGGAGATGCGTGATACGCTGGTCGAACATGGCTGCGGACAAGTGGCGATGGAGAGTACGAGTATCTACTGGAAGCCGATATGGCGGGTCGTTGCCCGGTCGCAAGAGCGATGTGAAGGATGCGCAGTGGATAGCGGAGTGTTTGCAAAAAGAGCTGATACGGGGCAGTTTTGTTCCCGATGCAGTGATAGCGCAAATGCGTCAATACACCCGCCAGTGCAGGCGATTGACAAAAAGTATAGTTCGGCTGGAACAGCAGATGGACAATCAATTGCAGGCGGCTAATATAGGTAATGATATGAGCCAATTCGGTAAAGCCTCCAATTTGATTGGCTGGGCAGGACTGCGCCCGCGAAACGATGAATCGGCAGGCAAAATAAAGTCGAACAAAACCCTGCATGGCAACAAGTTTCTTCGACAGATTCTTGTGGAGGTATCGTGGTCGGCGGCAAGGGCGAACAAAACGTTTCTCGGCAAAAAGTTCTGTCATCTATCCAAACGGATGAAATCGACAAAGGCATTGTTTGCTATCACTCGCAAATATAGTATTACGAATTATTTCCAAAAAACGATGTTAAAGTTTTTTATTCCGAAAAATCGTAACGCGGAATTTATTCTATGTACGATGCCTTTTTTAATCTCATAGAGTTTTTTGTGCAGTGACGTTTGTGTTTGTGGAAGTCCTCCGGAAAAAGACACTTTTCCCGTTTTTTCGGCGTGTGGAGGTTGGTTTCTCCTCTTTTTTTCAATAACTAAGACCCCATCGTAATAGTGAATTGAATCAGCCGATTTTGTAAACTCATTGACACGCAAAGACCGTTGTTCCGAATGATACGCATTCAAGAAATCAATGAAGTTTTTGCTGTATTCAATGAAAGTACCGCGTCTTTTATGTCCACCGCCAAAGCCTAACCAATAGGAAGTGTGTAAATCTTCGCACAGGTAAACGCCATTTTCTTTGATGTGAGGAAATAATTCTTCGTAACTGACAATCTGCTGTTCCATTGAGTGTCCGCCATCATCAATCAGAATATCAATTGGTGGGATTTGCTCTTTGACCTCGCGCAAAAACTTTCGGTCGGATTGGGAACCAATGAGTATTTTGATGTTTTCTTCTTCCAAAGATTTACACCTTGGGTCGATGTCGATGCCGTATATTTTGGCTTTGTCGCCAAAATAATTTTTCCACATTTGCAGGCTTCCTCCCTGCGAAACGCCTATTTCAAGAATGACAACTTCTTGATTTCGGTAGCGACTAAAATGTCTGTCATACACGTCAAAATAGTGTATCCATTTGTCAATAAGCCTTTTGTCATTTGACCTAAAATACTTCTCCAAATCGTTCATTTCTACTCTCTTTTCCATAATATGTAATTTTTTTCGCCGTCCTATCCCCCTCCGTTTGGCATTTGTAATTTTTAAAAATAAATAAAGCGCAGGGACTGTAATGTTTATCCGGTTTAGAGGCATCCCCATGCCCACTTGTACAGATAAACAACAGACCCTGCGCTCTTGTTTATGTATAAAACACAAACAGAACGCAAGCATTTGTTGCCTATCACTTTGTACAAGTCGAAAATTGGGGATTTTCTAAACCAAAGTAATATTTAAACGCTTTTTTTAATCAAAGAACGTAAAAATTGAACGCAACCCGTTGCTTAAGTTCAATTTTCGGCGACAAAGGTAGGTATTTTTTTTGTATTTTTGCACCATGAAACGAAATATTCAGGGCAACCGCATCAAATTTTAAGGATTTTTTTCAAATAGCCAATGTCCAAGGCGGCCTTATACTGTCTTTTTTTCAAACTATGCCTGTCTGTGATGTCAGAGAGTATCTGCAAGGCGAATTTCCGCACGGTCGACAGATTCTGGGGCGCATATCCCGTTCTTGCCCGACAAGCATCTTCCTTGAAAGTTACATCTAAATGCCAGTGTAAGTGATTCTCAATTCCCCAATGGACTCTTGCTAAAGAATTGTAATACGAAGGGTTAGCTATCTGTTCGTCACTTAGGTGCACACTGCAGTTACCAAAATGTCCGACAACAAGTGCAAGCAACGTCCCTGCACGCGAGGATCTTCTACTCCCGCCATGTAATAATTTATGCTATGTTCCATGGAGGTACAAAGGTAAGTTTTTTTAGGGAAATTTTGATGCGGTTGCCCTGAGAAATCTCACTCTTGCATATTCCCCAAAAATAAACTACCTTTGCAGTGCGATTTGCAATAATGTAAATTTATGAAAAAGATATTCAGAGGATTGCGGGGCAAGCAACGTCTTTTCGAGCGATGCCGAAACATCGTCTTGACGGTGGCGGTGCTTTGTTTGCCGGCTATCGGCGGCGGGGGGCTGCGGGCTGCCCCCTTGCCGCAGGTGGACAAGAAGATGATGACGCTTTGGGTGGATTCGGTTTTTAGCCGGATGACGGTGGATGAGAAAATCGGGCAATTGTTTATTTATACTGTTGAGCCTGCTCAGGCTACGCGGGCGGCTGTTTTGAGCCATATCAGGGAGTTGCACCTCGGCGGGTTGCTGTTTTCCAAAGGCAATGTCAGAGAGCAGGTTGAGAGCGTCAATCAGTATCAGAAGGCGAGCCGTGTGCCGCTGTTCATCAGTTCCGATGCGGAGTGGGGGCTGTCGATGCGGCTGGCAAATACGCCGCAGTTTCCGCGAAATATGATGCTGGGAGCCGTGCAGGATGTCGATTTGATTCGTTCTTATGGCGAAGAGATGGGGCGGGAATGTCGCGAGATGGGCATTCAGATGAATTTTGCACCCGATTTGGACGTGAACAGCAACCCCGCCAACCCCGTTATTGGCACCCGCTCGTTTGGCGAAAACCCGCAGGAGGTGGCTACACGCGGGTTGGCGTATGCCAAAGGGTTGGAAAATCAGGGCGTGATTGCCGTTGCCAAACATTTCCCCGGTCACGGCGACACAAACACCGATTCGCACGCCGCTTTGCCCATCATCCGCCACGAGCGTAAACGGCTGGATGAGGTGGAGTTATACCCTTTCAGGCAGTATATCAACGCCGGTTTTTCCGGCATCATGGTTGGGCATCTGGCGGTGCCTGCGCTGGACACAACGCCGAATTTGCCGGCATCGCTGTCGCCAACAATCATTGGCGGGCTGTTGCAGGGCGAGTTGGAATTTGACGGGCTTGTCCTCACCGATGCGCTGGAAATGAAGGGCGCGGGACGCTCCGGAAGTGTATGCGTGGAGGCGTTGGCTGCCGGCAACGATATGCTTTTGGGACGAGTGAAATTGGAGGAGGAAATCGCAGCCATCAAAAAAGCATTAGACGACGGCAGGCTTGAACTGAAAGACCTCGATGCCAAATGTCTGAAAATCCTGCGCTACAAATACATCGCCGGACTTAACCAACTGAAACCCATCGAGTTAGACGGAATAAACACGCGCCTCAACTCAAACTATGCCGACTGGCTGATACAAAAACTGAACGAGGAAGCCATCACGCTATTGAAAAACGAAGCCAACGTCGTCCCGCTTAATCATTTGGCTAACAAGAAATTAGCCGTTGTATCTTTCGGCGCAAGCACACGAACGGATTTTCAAAAAGCGATGGCTCTCTACGGCGATTTCGACTATTTTCAATTCACGACAAAAACGAACACGCAGACCATTAGCGACAAGTTGAAAAACTACAAACGGGTGGTTGTGGCTGTTCACGCCCCCACGGTGGGCTATGTGCCGACCGTCATTCAGGCATTGGCAAGCGCGAAAAAAGAGGTGCATCTGTGCTTTTTCACTTCACCCTACACGCTGGCGAGATATATGACAAGCATTGCCGCCGCGCAATCGGTGATAATGGCTTACGAGGATACGCCCTACGCGCAAAAAGCGGCGGCAGAGGTCATCATGGGCGGCATTCCCGCCAAGGGCAAACTGCCGGTGAGCATCGACGGGCTGTATGAATGGCACGACGGGCTGAGCACCGCGAAAACGCGCCTCTCCTACCAACATCCGACCGAAGTGGGTATGTCGCAACGCAAATTGAACGCCATCGCCGCCGTGGCGATGGAGGGCATCGACCAAAAAGCCTTCCCCGGCTGTCAGGTGCTGATTGCCAAAAAGGGCGTGGTGGTTTACAACGAAGCATTCGGGCATTTCGACTACTCACAGGCGCGCCCCACCGAGACTTCGGATATCTACGATTTGGCATCCATCACCAAGGCTACAGCCACGCTGGCGGCGATTATCAAATTGGTGGACGAGGGCAAAATGGATTTGCAGGACAAATTGAGCAAGCACATCCCTGAACTTCGGCAGTCCGACAAACAGGACATCACCGTGCGAGAGGCGCTGTTTCATCAAACGGGTCTGCCGGCGTTTTTCCTTTTCTATCAACAACTTATCGACCCTGAAAGTTTCACAGGGTCGCTTTTTTCACGACGGCGCGATGCCACACACCGCATTCAATACGCCCCGTCGGTGTATGCGCGCGGGGACTACAAATTTATCCCCTCTTTGGTGTCGAAAACGCCCCAAGAAGGCATCAGCAAGCGCGTGGCGGACGATTTGTATGTTACCGATGACATCGGAAAACGCGCGGTGCGGATGATTGCCGACACCGTTGTGTTGCGCAAAAACAAAGGCTATCTCTACAGCGATTTGAATTTCATCCTCCTGAAAGAAGCCGTCGAAAACATCACGGGCAAGCCGCTGGACGTTTACACCGAAGAGACGTTCTTTTCGCGCCTTGGAGCCACCACAACGGGCTTTTTGCCGTTGAAACGCTTCGACCGCAGCGTTGTCGTGCCCACCGAAAAAGACGAGTTTCTGCGCAGGCAACTACTCGTTGGCTCGCCCTCCGACGAGATGGCGGCATTTATGGGCGGCGTGTCGGGCAATGCCGGACTGTTTTCCAACGCCAACGACCTGGCTAAACTGCTGCAACTCTACCTCAACAACGGCACGTATGGCGGCGAACGGTATTTTTCATCACACACAACGCGAATCTTCACAACCACCAAAAGCCCCACCTGCCACCGCGGGCTAGGCTTCGACAAACCCGACAAATCGACCCACATAAAGAGAAATGTTACGCGAAAGGGCAAGCGGCGAATCGTTACAACCCAAAAAGTGGTGAGCCAAGTTACGAGCCTCTCCACGCCCACGAGTGCCTACGGACACACCGGCTACACCGGCACCTGCTTTTGGATAGACCCCGACAACCAACTGATTTACATCTTCCTGTCGAACCGCACCCACCCCTCGCGCACCAACAACAAAATCGCCGAACTGAAAATTCGCTCGCGCATACAGGACATTATTTACGAATCACTGCATATATGAAAGAATTTATACTCACCGACACAATGACGGAAAACGCGGTGCTCGTGGGGCTGATTACGCCCGCACAGAACGAGCAAAAATCCAAAGAATACTTGGACGAACTCGACTTTTTGGCTGACACGGCGGGCATCCGCACCGTGCGCCGCTTCACGCAGCGGCTGGAACAAGCCCACCCCGTCACGTTCGTCGGCTCGGGGAAATTGCAGGAAATCAAAGCCTACACCGAAGACGCGGACAACGAAATTGGTATGGTCATCTTCGACGACGAACTGAGTCCCAAGCAGTTGCGCAACATCGAAGCCGCACTGAAAGTGAAAATCATGGACAGGACAAGCCTCATCCTCGACATTTTCGCCGCCCGCGCCCAAACGGCTCACGCCAAAACGCAGGTCGAGTTGGCGCAATACAACTATATGCTCCCCCGCCTGAAACGCCTGTGGACACACCTTGAGCGGCAAAGCGGCACCGGCAGCGGCGGGATGCGGATGCGCGGACCGGGCGAAACGCAATTGGAAATCGACCGCCGAATCATCCTCAACAAGGTTTCCAAACTCAAAGAAGACCTCAAAGAGATTGACAAACAAAAAGCCAATCAGCGACAAAACCGCGGCAAACTCGTCCGCGTGGCACTCGTGGGCTACACCAATGTGGGCAAATCCACCCTGATGAACCTGCTGAGCAAGTCCGACGTGTTCGCCGAAAACAAACTGTTTGCGACCCTCGACACCACCGTGCGCAAGATTACCATCGACAATCTCACTTTCCTAATCACCGACACGGTCGGATTTATCCGCAAACTGCCCACCGAACTCATCGAATCGTTCAAATCGACCCTCGACGAGGTGCGCGAAGCCGATTTGCTGGTGCACGTGGTCGATATTGCACACCCCGCCTTCGAGGAGCAATTAGACGTGGTCGCAAAAACCCTCCACGACATCACGAAAACGGACAAGCCCACCATCATCGTTTTCAACAAGATAGACGCCTTCGAGCACATCGAAAAGGACGCGGACGACCTCACGCCGCGCACCAAAGAAAACATCCCCTTAGACGAATTGAAACGCACGTGGATGAACAACCTGCACGAAAATTGCCTCTTCATCTCCGCGCAGGAACGCCAAAACATCGAAGAACTGAAAGCCCTGCTGTATCAAAAAGTCAAGGAAATCCACGTCGAACGCTTCCCTTACAACGATTTTCTGTATCAGGATTACAGCGAAGCGGAAATGTGATGTCATCCAAACAGCTCGCGGAAGGCTTCCTCCACCTTTTTCACGGCTTTGATTTGTATCTGCAATCGCTTGATGTCGAAGCCTTTAAGGTTGTTCTGCGGGATGATGATGCGCTTGAAGCCGAGTTTTTCGGCTTCGAGGATGCGCTGCTCGATGCGATTGATGGGACGAATTTCGCCCGATAGCCCCACCTCGCCACACACGCACGTTTCGCGCTCAATGGTAACATCCAAACTCGACGAAAGCACCGCGCTAATCACCGACAAATCCATCGCGGGGTCGTTCACCCGCAGCCCGCCGGCAATGTTCAGAAACACGTCCTTCTGACCGAGTTTGAAGCCCGCCCGCTTTTCCAACACCGCCAAAAGCATATTCATACGGCGAATGTCGAAGCCCGTTGCGCTGCGTTGCGGCACGCCGTAGGCAGCAGTGCTCACAAGTCCCTGTGTTTCAATTAGAAACGGGCGCACGCCCTCGATGGCAGCCGCGATGGCAACGCCGCTCAGCCCCTCGTGGTTTTGCGTCAAAAGCAATTCGGAGGGGTTATTGACCTCGCGCAAGCCGTCCTGACGCATTTCGTAAATGCCTAATTCAGAGGTGCTTCCGAAGCGGTTTTTGATGTTGCGCAGGATGCGATACATATAGTGCTGGTCGCCCTCAAACTGCAAAACAGTGTCCACGATGTGTTCCAGCACCTTTGGACCGGCGATATTGCCGTCCTTGTTGATGTGCCCGATGAGCAGGGTTGGGGTGCCGGTCTCTTTGGCAAATTTCAGCAAGCCCGCCGAGCACTCTCTGACCTGCGTGATGCTGCCCGGACTGGACTCGGCGCGGTCGGTGAAAACGGTCTGAATGGAGTCCACAATCACCAAATCGGGTTTGACATTATTTATATGTGTAAAAATTTTCTCCAAATTTGTTTCGCACACGATGTAGCAGTTTTCACTTGAAGTATTAAGCCGTTCAGCCCTCAGTTTCAACTGCTTGGCACTCTCTTCGCCGGACACATACAGCGTTTTGTACTGCGGCAGTTTCAACACCGTTTGCAGCACGAGCGTCGATTTCCCAATCCCCGGCTCACCGCCAATCAGCACCAGCGAGCCGGGCACCAAGCCGCCGCCGAGCACGCGGTTCAACTCCAAATCGTTCATATCCATCCGCACCTCCGCATCCGTCTCAATCTCTTGCAACAGAATGGGTTTCGAGTGAAACGTATCGAAATTCGACATCGCCGGCACGATGTTGTCGGGCGTACTTTTGCTAATCACCTCCTCCACATACGTGTTCCACTCGCCGCAGACGGGGCATTTGCCCAACCATTTCGGCGAATCGTTGCCACACTGCGTGCACACAAATGCTGTTTTTGTTTTTGTTGCCATCTGTCTTAATTTAATTTTTTCTATTAACCAGCGTGAAAATCCCCATTAAAACGGCTGCACACAGTGCCATCGTTGCGCCGAAATAGAACGGGGCGTTGGAATTGACTTTGTCGTAGAGTTGCCCCGCGATGAGGCTTGCCGGCAGGAGGGTGATGCCCAAAACGGCGTGGTAGATGCCATACGCCGTGCCTTTCAAATCTCGAGCGACGATGTCCGAAATCATCGCCTTTTGGCTCACGTCCACCAGTGCGCTGTAAAGTCCGTATAAAATGAACAAAAAGAGGAAGATGTGGATGTTGTTGTATCTGCCGAACAAAAAATAGACGACGGCATAAATGACAAATCCGAGCGTTATCAGTTTGCCCCTGCCCACGCGGTCGGAAAGTTTGCCGACAGGGATGGCGCACAGCACAGACACGACATTAAAAATCATATACACAAACGGGATGTAGGCTTGCTGTATGCCCGTTTCCGTGGTCTTAATCAGCAAAAAAGCATCGGCGGAATTTCCCAGCGTGAAGACAAAAATGATTGCCAAAAACAGATAATAGCGCGTCGGCAAAGATTTCAGCCTGAATTTCACCTGCTCTTTGGGCTTTTCGGGATTTTTCGGCTCTTTGATAAACAGCACAATGGTCAAAACGCCAATGACGGCGGGGATGGTGGCGAGCAAAAAGATGTTTTGATAACTGATTTGGAACGCCGACAGGAGGATAAAGGCAATCAGCGGTCCCAAAATCGCGCCGCTATTGTCCATCGCCTTGTGAAAGCCAAAATTCTTCCCCGCATCAAGTTTGGTAACAGAAGTGCTTATCAAACTATCCCTCGGAGCGGCTCTCAGCCCTTTGCCGATGCGCTCGGTAAACCGCAAAGCCAGCACCTGAAACGGCACCCGCACGAAGGCATAAAGCGGCGTAACCACTGCCGTAACGCCATATCCGATGACCATAAAGGGCTTGTTGCGGCGAATTTTGTCGCTCCAACTGCCCGAAATGACCTTCACCAGCGAGGCGGTGCTCTCAGCAATGCCCTCAATCAGCGCAATAGTCGTCTTTGAAGCCCCAATGGACAGCAAAAACAGCGGCATAACGCTGTACAGCATCTTTGTGGATGTGTCGGTGAAGAAACTCGTAAGCCCTGTGTAAAAAATGTTGCGTTCAAAACCAAATATCTTATTTTCCGTTTTTGAGTCCATATTTTTTTCGATTTAGACAATGCAAAGGTACTACTTTTTTTTGTACCTTTGCACCCGCTTATGGAAAATCTCATGTTTTCGGTTAATGTGGTAACGCCGCTGTTCGTGCTGATGGCGACGGGCTATATTTTGCGGCGGATACACTTCATCTCGCTGGCATTTTTGGGGCAATTAAATCGCTTCGTGTTCAAATTTTTGCTGCCGCTGATGCTGATTCAGGACATTCGCACGTCCTACACGGGCGATTTTTCCAATACCAGACTCATTGTTGCAAGTTTGGTGGGTATTATTGTGGTGATTGCGCTCTCTTTTTTGATTGTGCCGCTGGTGGTGAAGCGCAGGGGGCAACGCGGCAGCATCATTCAGGGCATTTATCGCAGCAATTTTTTGATTTACGGGATGCCGCTGGCAAAAGGCATCTACGGCTCAGCCGCTGTGGCGCACATTTCGATGCTGATGGGCATCATGATTCCGTTCTACAACGTGGCGGCGGTGGTCATTTTGTCGATTTTTTCGGAAGACCGGAAACAAAAACTCTCCATAAAGACACTCCTGCGCGATATGGCGACCAACCCGCTGATTTTGGGCTGTTTTTTCGGACTGCTGGGAGGCTATTTTCACGTGCAACTGCCACACGTCGTGGACTATCCGCTGCAACAGATGGCAAACTCCGCCGCCCCTTTGGCATTGTTTGTGATGGGGGGCGAATTTCGGTTCAGTGCGCTCAAAGGCAATCTCACGAAAGTCATCTGTGTCAGTGCTCTGCGGCTGATTGTGGTGCCCGTTTTGGCACTTGGTGTCTGTATTTATCTGGGATTCATGGGGGTAAATCTGGCGGTTTTGATTAGCCTCTTTGCCACTCCTGCCGCTATGGCGGGCTATATCATGGCAAAAAATATGGGCAACGACGGTGAACTCGCCGCGCAAATTGTGGTCCTCTCCACCGCCTGCTCGTGTGTTACAATCTTCTTTTTTATCTATTTCCTGCGGGCATGGGGCTATCTATAACTCGCTCTCTTTCAGCCGCTCCGCATTTTCGGCAATAATGAGTTGGTCGATGACGGCTTGGATGTCGCCACCCACAAACGACGGCAGGTTGTAGATGGTGAAATTGATGCGATGGTCGGTTACGCGCCCTTGTGGATAGTTGTAGGTGCGAATTTTCGCCGAGCGGTCGCCCGTAGATACCATCGTCTTGCGCTTGGACGAAATGGCATCCAGAAACTTTTGGTGTTCGATGTCGTACAATTTATTGCGCAACATTTGCATCGCCATTTCTTTGTTTTCCATTTGTGAACGGGTCACCTGACATTGCACCTGAATACCTGTCGGCTTGTGTGTAATCTGCACTTTTGTTTCCACCTTGTTCACGTTTTGTCCGCCGGCACCACTCGAACGTGCCGTTTGAATTTCCAAGTCGGCGGGGTTGATTTCCACATCCACCTCTTCGGCTTCGGGCAGCACCGCCACCGTTGCCGCCGAAGTGTGCACGCGCCCCTGCGTTTCGGTCGCCGGCACCCGCTGAACACGGTGTACGCCCGATTCGTATTTCAATGTGCCATAAACATTGTCGCCCGTAACTTCAAACACGATTTCCTTGTAGCCGCCAAGCGTGCCTTCGCTGAAACTCGTCACCTGCATTTTCCACCCTTTCGATTCGATGTAGTGCGAATACATCTTGAACAAATCGCCCGCAAAAATGGCAGCCTCATCGCCGCCGGTGCCGCCACGAATTTCCATCACCACATTTTTACCGTCTTCGGGGTCGGTGGGGATAAGCAACAGTTTGATAGTTTCTTCCATCTCCGGAATTTTCGGCTCCAACTCGCTTATTTCCGCCTTCGCCAATTCGCGCATTTCGGGGTCATTCTCGGTATTCAAAATGTCTTTCGCCTCGTCGAGATTAGACAACATGCGTTGATAGGTGTCGCGAGCCTGTGCAATTTTCTCCAACTCGCGATATTCCTTGTTGAGTTTGACATACCGCTTCATATCCGCAATAACATCCGGGTCGGTGATAAGTTTCCCGATTTCCTCAAAGCGGAGCACCAATGTGCTCAATTTTTCCAATAATGTGTCCATTTTTTTTAGAGTTTAGTTTGTAATGCCCATTTCTGTTCAAGCACTTGCGACAATTCTTGCTCTACTGCTTCAATGGATGGCAGGGCAGATTTCAATTCTTCGGGAATTGCCTTGCTCAGTTGATAATCGCTCACGCCCATTGGCTTATTGCTGTGCCGCGGAAAAGATGAACTCACTGCCCAATATGCGTGGAGTTTAATATTGTAGAGAATCAAATCGGTGTAATAATCTTTGTCGCCAACCTGAAAATGCTTTTGGCGGGCAACAAATGCAAACCCCGTCC
>BNTT01000018.1 GCA_025996815.1 Bacteroidia bacterium | reverse complement strand
CAATACAAGAGTTAAAAACAATCGGAAGAGGTTACAGAAATACCGCTAATTTCAGAACGGCTATTCTCTTCTTTAACGGTGATTTAATGCTCTTTCCACACAATTCCCAGTAGAACCTTAAAAATTATCATCAAGTTTGGATTTAACCGAGAAGCCGGGCGTACTAATACCTTAAATAGGATTCAAAGCCTAACATTCTATTTAGTATCCCTCAGCTTGACTGACAATGGTCTAATTCGGCTCGTAGATTTCAAAATCTAATTAGGCACTTAGTTTACCATTTGTCAGTCGGTTAAATCTTTACTTTCACACAACAAAAGTAATGATTTTTCCCCGGATTTAAATTTTCCGCAAACTTAAGGTTAGGCACAATATATTGGTAGAAACCGGAATCCACCCTCCACACCGCACCTTGCCTCCCGCACCCTACCCTGCACTGCGCTTCGCTTGTACAGGACTATGACCACCGATTAACGCAGATAGAAAAAACAAAACTGCTTTCAACTTTGCTCAACGTAAAAAAGTCGGGGGAAGAAAGCAGTTTTTTAAGCGGTCAGAATAGTGGAATATCAAACCCACCCTCAATAACCGACTACAAAGATAAGCGATTAATTTCAATTCTGCAAACAAATTCCTCAGATTTTTTTGATGAACAGGCATAAACAATTGAATGTGAGCGAAATAAAAATAAAACAACACCCTCCGACCAACGCAGGCGGGAGGGTGCACTGATTGTGATTTTTATTTTGTATCTTTGCAATTTGTTTGGCAAAAAGATGAAATCAGAACGCATTGAAAAGTTAAGAAATAGTCCGTCAATTGAGATAAACGGCAGGGAAATTACTCCAAGCGATGACTTGAAAGAGTACCGTAAGAATGCGCTTGAATATGGCAAATCTTTGCGTGGTGAATACACAAATAAAGACACGGGAAATATTACAAAATTATCCAAGACAGGTTTAGAGGAAATATTGCACCACGATAGCTTCTATAAGGCTCATCTACAATCTATTGCTGCTATTCCCAAACTTATAGAAAATGGAATTTACATTGATACTGTAGAGAATGAGGATATAGAAAAACATCCTAAGATAAAGGAGTACAGATATTATGTTTCAGGGTTAAAAATTGGGGGCGTAGATTACACGGTAAAAGCAGTTATTGCTATTGACAAAGATGAAAATCGCTATTATGACCACGCATTAACACAGATAGAAAAATCAAAACTCCTTGCTGTGGTCGAAGGGATAACAAGCCCAGCACGACAGCAAGGAGTTTCGGAAGACAAAAACACTAATAAAAGTATTTCGCTATCCGCCTACAAAGATAAGCGATTAATTTCAATTCTGCAAACAAATATTCTGCAACTTTTTGATAAATCCACTTAAATCATTGAATGTGAGCGAAATAAAAATAAAAAACCAACACCCTCCGACCAACGCAGGCGGGAGGGTGCACTGAGAAAAAAAGTAACTTTGCTTTTTGACTTTATTATTTGCTCAATATGCGTCGAACCAAAGTTTGGTTGTCAATAAATCGGCTCCTTGATTGGCAACTGCTGCTTTGTAGTTCTTGCCGTTCAAAGATTGTTCTGTTCCCGGATAGAATACGCGGGTGGGTATTTTGCCTTCCAGCACGGATGCCGGACCTGCCACTAATTGCGGATAATCCAAACGTCGCCATTCGGCAAAAGCATCCAAACCTTGTCCGAAGAACGCGAGCCATTTTTGGTCGCCAATAGACTGCTTGTAGTTTGCGGCATTGTATGCCACTGCCGGTTGAGCCAAATAATCAGCGATAACCGTTGCATCGGTGATACCGAACTGATTGAAAGACGCTGTGATAGCCTGTTTGTAATACGTTTCTGCATCGCCGGAAATATAGCCGCGAGCCGCTGCTTCCGACAGATTAAACAGTGCTTCGGCATGGCTATAAATCACAGCAGGAGCCGTGTTTGTGAGGAAGTATATACCCGGCAACGAAATTTTATCAAAACCTTGACTGTTTGCATCACCATTTGATAAACCGTTGGCTCCACCCGCATAAGTGCTCACAGACTCATCTTTTGGCAACTGAGCGTAAATCGGCAAGCGTGGGTCACTCAATGTTGTCAATTTATCTACAATCGTTTTTGAAACGCGAAAGTCGTTACGTGACACAAAGTGGTCTTGCTGTGGATTGTTGTAAGGCGACGTAGAATAAACAAAACGGGCTGTTTCATCATTACTGCCGATTAAATCTGCCACACTGAGAGCGGCTATGGTTGATTTCGCCAAAGCCTCCTCCTTGTCGGAAATGCGCAGAGCAATGCGCAGTTTCAATGAGTTGGCAAATTTTTTCCACTTGGCAACATCGCCACTGTAAATCACATCGCCCTTAACAGCACCATTAGCGGCAGCCAATTGCGTTGTGGCTTGTGTCAAGTCTGCTAATAATCCCACATAAACCTCTTTTTGAGTATCGTATTTTGGGACAATGCTTTTTCCCACTTCCGAGTAAGGGATGTCGCCATAAAGGTCTGTAAGCAAGAGAAATACCCACGAACGAAGAGAGAGTGCCACACCTTTGTAATTGGCATTGGCAATTTCGTCGTTTAGAGCGAGAATGCCATTCAAATTCGTAATAAGCGTGGTGTAACTGGTGCTCCAAGGAGTAGTTACAATTCCGTCCGTGTTGGTAAGACTGAAACGGTCAGCATCAGTATACTGTATAGCAGCCCAATGTTGCACAAACAATTCTGTACCACCATAGTCGGCTGAATTGCCCCAATACAGGTCTGCACCATTCTTCTCTACGCCTGTAAGCAGATAGGCGGGGTCGGGAATTTCCGTTGCGTTGGGATTTTTGTTGATGTCGTCCAACGACTCGCTGCAAGAAGCCGTTAAAACGGCTGTTGTTGCTACAAATAATGTTATATACTTTTTCATTTTATTCTTAATTTTAATCATTAAAACTTGATATTGATGTTAAATCCGAAAGAGCGGGTGGATGGACGCGCCAAACCTGTTACTCCCTGCACGTTGCCGGTGTTAAGTGAAGTTTCCGGGTCTGCATCCAAATCCTTATCCCGATAGAGGATGCCAACATTGTGTGCTACCGCCGAAACGGACAATCCACCGATGCCCCATTGCCGGATAAGACTCTTTTTGAAGTTATACGTCAGACTGATGTCGCGCAATTTCACATAAGAAGCATCGTAAACATAGCGTTCGTGAACGCCATTAGAAGCATTGTAATAACTTTCAGCAGAGATTCTCACATCATTTGGCTGTCCTGTTGTTTCATTGATACCTTTGAAAATAACACCGTCATCACGCACATTGTCATTCGCATCCGTCCACGTTAAGCCACCAAACTCAGCCGAACGTCCAAATACGGTTTCGGCATATACACCTGCACGAACACCTGTAGCAGCTGAACTGGAATAAATCGAACCACCAATGCTCGCATCAATCAAGGCAGACAATGACAAGTTTTTGTAAGTAAACGTATTGTTTATCCCCCCGGTCCAATCAGGAGTAAAATAACCCAAAGTCTTGTTAGAAGGGTCTTTCAATGGAATACCGTTATTGCTAACAAGGATATCGCCATTTGCGTTGCGTTTGTAAGCAACACCATAGATGGCTCCATAGCGTTCGCCCACTGCTGCCACAATTTGTGGACCTGCAGCACCAATCACATAGCGTGTCAATAAACCTTCTTTGTCCAATTCGACCACCTTACTGCGGTTAGCGGCATAATTCAAGTCCAACCCCCAAGAAAAATCTTTTGTTTTCACAGGCGTTGTCCTCAACTGCACTTCAATACCTTTGTTATTGATTTTTCCCGCATTGATAAGCTGCGACGAATAGCCGCTTGCCGGAGAGGTCTGCAAAGCAATAATTTGGTCGATACTGTTCGTATTGTAAAGTGCCAAGTCAAGAATGATGCGATTATTCAAAAATCCGGCTTCCGCACCCAATTCGGTTGATTGCGTACGTTCGGGCTTCAAATCAGGATTATTTTTAGTTGTTGATGAAGTTTGAATAGGATTCCCATTGAACGTTGCCCCTAAGTTATATACAGTAGCCAATTGGTAAGGGTCGGCATCACTACCTACTTCCGACCATCCGCCACGCAGTTTAAGGAACGAAAGTACATCATTTTTAATGTCCAACGCATCGCTCAAAATCACACTGGCGGTTGCCGACGGATAAAAATAGGAACGATTGGCACTCGGCAAAGTGGAGGATACGTCATTCCTTCCCGTGAGGTTAAGATAAGCCCAATTGCGGTAGCCAACCTGTGCCGAAGCATAGCCGCTATATACCCGTGAACGTCTAAGCACATTGGTTGATACTAACGGGTCTTTTGAATTACTCACCGTGTAAAGATCCGGTGCAGCAAGTTTGGATGCGTTTTGAAAGTTGTTTTCATACTTGTTGTTGCGCACATTAAACCCTGCCAACGCGTCTAATGACCATTCATCAGAAAGTTTGCGTGTGTAATTAAGTATCGCTTCCGTGTTGTTTTCGTTCACCGTGTAAGCATCTTCGGAATACGAGCCGTCGGGACGTCCTGCGCCGGAAGAACCTGTCCTGAATTTAGATTTGCGTCTGTCGTTGTAATAATCTGTTGATGTACGGAAACGGAAATCCAAGCCTTCGGCAAGGTTTACGCTGAAATGCACATCGCCGATGATACGGTTACGATTTTGTTCGGTCGTATTGTAAAACTGTTGCCAATAGGGGTTGTCGTAATAATTGGCGTTCCAATTGCGGTTAACGGTTTGCCCTTCTTTCAAGGATTTGGTATCAACCTGACGACCAAACCACAAGAATTGCAACATAATGTTATTTGCGCGTAAACTGCCGGCACTGCCATTACTGGTACCGGGAATATTCGGCGCATCGGTTACAATATAATTAACGTTTGCACCCACTTTGATACGTTTTGTCAATTCATAATCGCCACTGTATGAAAGATTTGTTTTCTTGATTTGTGTATTGGGTGCGGTACCCGTCTGGTCTTGATAGTGAGTACTTAATTTGTAACTGTATTTATCGCCGGCATTGGCAATCGAAATGCCGTAATCCTGCGTAACGCCGGTTTCAAAAAAATCGTTCACATTGTCAGGATGTGCCACCCAAGGGGTTGCTTGGCGCACGCCACCAATAACAGGGCTATCGAATTGTGGAATAAGCCGTCCGTCAAGGCGAGGTCCCCAACTTTCGTCCACACCATCGTTCACGCCGCCTCCTTTACCATCTACGAAGCTAAATCCGCCTTCTGCACCTTGACCAAATTCATTTTGATACTTAGCCAAATTTACGATATTAGCAAAGGATACACCGGCAGTTACAGTAATGCCTAACCCCTTTTGCGCTGTTCCTTTCTTAGTGGTAACCAAAATGACACCGTGTGCAGCACGTGAGCCGTATAAAGCGGCGGCATTCGGTCCTTTCAAGATATTGAGGGATTCAATATCATCGGGATTTAAGTCGGCAACCGCATTACGGAAGTCGTGATACTGGTCATTCACATTCAATTGAGAGTTGTCCACCGGAATACCGTCCACCACAAAAAGTGGTTGGTTGTTGCCTGCAATAGATGTCTCTCCGCGAATGATGATACGGGAGCCACCAATGTCCCCCGAACCGTTGGTGATGCGCACACCCGCCGCTTTTCCGGCAAGGGCGTTCACAATGTTGGTAGAGGTGTTGCCATTGAGTTCATCCCCTTTCACATTTTGAGAAGCATAGCCCAAGGCTTTTTTCTCTTTTGTAACACCAAGAGCCGTCACCACCACCTCATCCAAATAGTTGAGATTCTCCTTCAAATACACCGTCAGTGGCTCGGTATATTCATAAATATCCACCTCAAAAGTCTTATAGCCAATATAGCTAATCAACAATGAAATGTTTGTACCCCCCCCCCCATTTATCCTAAGGGAGAAGTTGCCATCGAGGTCGGAAACCGTCCCCGATTTTTCACCTGCCACCGAAACGTTGGCACCGATAATCGGCTCGCCGGTGGCTTCATCTAACACGCGCCCTTGAATCTCTATACTGCCGCTCTGGGCAAATATCGGGAGTGCAAAGGCAAACAGCAATGCTGCAATTGTAAGTTTTACTGCTCTTTTCATCTTTTTATTTTTTTTTAATTGTTTCACGCCACAAAGGTAGCGGGTTAAAAAATAACTCGCAATACCACAAGTGTGGTATTTTTTAGTGCATCAATTTGAACAAAAGTTCGGGGAGGAGTTTTTCTGTGGGGGTCAGGCTGTTTTCGAAGCCTTTGCTCTTGGCGTCGTATTCGCGGATGAGTGCCACGTTGCGCATGGTTTTCACGGCGTTGTAATTTTTCATTGCAGACTGATAATCCGCCACCTGAATGTCCCATTGCATACCGAGAGCCTGTTTCAAGCCATTTATCGACTTGTCTTTTTCGTAGTGGCAAATCATCAGGTTCACAAAAAAACCGAATAGCAGGCTCAGGGTCATAATCAGCGGGTTGTTTTTCTGGTTTTCTTCAAAATAGCGGGCTATGCGATTGGCTTTCAGGATGTCGAGGGTGGCGATGGCTTTTTGCAGTTCAAAATTGTTGAAATCTTTGCTGATGCCGATGTTTTTTTCGATGATGTCGGGTGTAATCTGCCGATTATCAGCGGGTAAGACGATTGCCAATTTATCCATTTCGTTGGTTATTTTGCTCAGGTCGTTGCCCAAATAGTCTGTCAAGATTTGCGCCGACTGCGCGTCGATGCCGATTTTTTTAGTCTTCAAATAATCGACTATAAAAGCCGGCACCTGATTTTCGTATTTTTTTTTTGACTCGAAAACGATGCTGTCGCTGGATTTTGTCAGTGTGGCACTCAATTTTTTTCTGCCGTCCAATTTGCCGTGCTTGTGATTGATGACGAGCACTGTCGATTTGAGGGGATTGATGACGTAATGGATGAGGTCGTCGATATTTTTCAGGTTTTGCGCCTCGCGCACCACCACCAACTGGTGTTCTGCCATCATCGGATAGCGGCGACAGGCGGTTACGATGACTTTTGCATCGGTGTCGGTGCCGTAAAAAAGCATCTCGTTGAAATCCCGCTCGTGCGCTTCCAAGACCGTTGCCTGCAACAGAGCGGTCAGTTGGTCGATATAGTAGCCTTCGTCGCCGTGAAAAAGGTAAACCTGCGCAAATTGCTTTGCCTGAATGCCGCGTTTTATCTCGTCAAAATTATCAATTTTCATTTATTATGTGTATATTTGCAAAATATTTTCAACAAATACGATGAATTTGAAAGTCAAAATACAGGACAACAAAGAGTATGTCTTTGACCGCCTCCGCAAAACGTTTGTGCGACTGACCCCGGAAGAGTCTGTGCGCCAGCAGTTTATCAACTACCTCATCGAAGAGAAAAACTATCCCGAAGGCTTGCTCGCCAACGAGGTAGCCATCACGCTGGGCAATGTATCCCGCCGCTGCGACACCGTGCTCTACGACCGCCTCCTGCAACCGCAAATGATTATCGAATACAAGGCTCCCTCCGTAACAATCAACCAGCAGACTTTCAATCAGATAGCACGCTACAACATGGTCTTGAATGTCCCCTGGCTCATTGTCAGCAACGGCTCACAGCACTACTGCTGTCACATCGCCAACAACGAATACTCCTTTGTCAGGGAAATTCCCGACTATTCCTGTTGATGCACCAACAACGCATCTTGAAAATTCGGCGCATATTTCGTTGTGAAGCGTTTTTTTTCAGCCACAGCACTCTCTATATCGTCAAAAGTGCCCACTATGACGCGCCACATACCCTGTACGTCTTGCGCAACTATCGGCGAAAAGCCATCCGTCGAAAGGCGACTTTTCAACGAAGTAGTATTATTTTTCATCACAAATTTACCCTGCACTACATTGAATTTTTTGATGGTACCGCCATCCATGGAGGTCAATTTGTCCTTTACAAAACCGGCAGCAGCGGCAGCGGCATCATCGCCTCCTCCTGCGGGTTTGGCTGCGCCACCGGGTTTTGCCCCTCCGGCAATAGGTGCCGCAGGGTCGTACGGAACTCCCGCTTTGAAAGCGGCAAACACGGCTTGATAAGCACTGGGCTTGGACGATTCACACGCCGTGAACGCCAATAACGCCACAGACATCGCTCCCAAAAGATAAAATTTTGTCTTTTTCATACGCTATACGTTATAAATCCTGTTCGAGCAACCAGGCATCATTGAAACGGTTTTTGATACGCTCTTTTTCAGCCACAGCACTTGCGCGGTCGCTGAAAGAGGCAAGTAAAAGGCGGTATAGTCCCTCTGCATTTTGAGCGAGCACCGGACGATAGCCTTCGTTCTGCATCTTTTTTTGCAGCGAAGAGGCATTCGCTTTGATGACAAAACTGCCAATCACCACGCTGTAACGCAGAATGGAGCCGCCGTCCGAAGAGGTCAACTGCTCCTTCCGAAAATTAGTTGAAGCCGCCGGTTCGGGTTCTGTTTGAACAGACGCAACGGCAGGCTGTTGCGGAATCCGCGTTACTATCGGGCGTTCGTCCTCTTCCGCAACGGCGGCGATTTCCTCAACGCCGCTGTTTTCCGGCTCAGAAACCACCGGCTCGGTATAGACGATGGGCTTCGCTTTCGCAACCTCATACACCTGAGCATAAGCATTTTGCTTGGGCTTACACGAACTCGAAGCCAACAAAGCCACCGCCGCCAACCCCCAAAGATAAATTTTCACTTTCATATTTTTATGTGTTATATTCCGCCGCAAAGGTAATAAATTTTTTTGTTATTACAAACACCCTTTTGTCGAAGGTAATTCGTAATTAAAAATGTCGCGGCGCACCGCCATCTTGACGGCACGCGCGAATGCTTTGAAAATTCCCTCAATTTTATGGTGCTCATTGGTGCCTTCGGCGCGGACGGTGAGGTTGATTTTTGCCGCATCGCTCAGCGATTTGAAAAAATGAGAAAACAGTTCCGTTGGCACATCGCCCACTTTTTCGCGCTTAAAATCTGCCTCCCACACCAGCCACGGGCGACCGCCGAAATCCAACGCCACCGTGCACAAACAATCGTCCATCGGCAGGCAAAACCCGTAGCGTTCGATGCCCCGCTTGTCGCCAAGAGCCTGCGCGAGAGCCTCTCCGAGGGCTATTCCCGTGTCTTCAACGGTGTGATGCTCGTCTACGTGCAAATCGCCCCGCACCTGAATGGTCAGGTCGATGCCGGCGTGTTTGCCGATTTGTTCGAGAAGATGGTCGAAAAACCCTAACCCGGTGGAAATCAGCGTCTTACCTGTTCCATCCAAGTCTATTTCGATGTGAATGTCGGTCTCTTTGGTCGTGCGGCTGACGGTTGATTTGCGCTCTTTGGCAAACAGAAATCGGGTGATTTGCTCCCAATTTTCGACCACACACGAGCGCGGCTTCACCTTTTTCTTTTGCTTGTCCGACAGCGGCTCCCTGTTCAGCAAAATGGCACCACAGCCCAGATTATCCGCCAGATGCACATCCGTGAGGCGGTCGCCAATCACAAAAGAATGTTCCAAATCGTAATCGCCATTGACATAACCGGTTAGCAACCCAATGCCGGGCTTGCGCGTCGGCAAATTATCCTCCGGAAACGACTTGTCAATAAAAACGGCATCAAAAACAACGCCCTCAGTTCTGAAAATCTCCAGCATCTTGCCCTGCACCGCATCAAAATGTGCCTGCGGATAGGCAGGCGTTCCCAACCCGTCCTGATTGGTGACGATGACCAATTCAAAATCCAATTTTTCGCGAATAAGAGCCAAATTGCGAATCACGCCGGGCAAAAATTCCAACTGCTCCAGCGTATCAACCTGCTCTGTTACAGGAGGTTCCACAATCAGCGTGCCATCTCTGTCTATAAACAGTACTTTTTTCATATTTTTAAAGCGTTTAATAATTCTGCGTTTTCTGCGGGCGTGCCCACCGTGATGCGGATGCAGTTGTCGCACAGCGCAAGCGAAGTGCGGTTGCGCACGATGACCCCTTTTTTGCACAGGTCGTTGTAAATTTGCGTCGCGTCGGGCACTTTCACCAGCAGGAAATTGGCATCCGACGGATAAATATGTTGCACCACCGGCAGCGTTTTCAATGCCTCAATCAGTTTCGCCTTTTCGTCCAGAATTTGTTTGACCCACTCGTTTTTGAATTTGTCGCCGCCGCTTAGTTGCTCTAACACAGCAAGTTGTGTCAGGTCGCTGACATTGTATGGATATTTCACCTTATTGAAGTAGGCGATGATTTCTTCGGACGCGAATGCCAAGCCGCAACGCAGCGCAGCCAATCCCCACGCCTTCGAGAAAGTGTGCAGCACGATGAGATGGGGGTAGTGGTCCAAGTCTTCGAGCCAACTTTTTTCCGCCGAAAAATCGCTGTATGCCTCGTCAATCACCACAATGCCGGTGAATTGCGTCAAAATTTTGAGTATCTCGCCGCGATTAAGCGCATTTCCGGTCGGATTGTTGGGCGAACAGAGCCAAATCACTTTCGTGTGAGCGTCCGTCGCCGCCAGCAGGCGGTCGGAATCCACCGAAAAGTCGCTGTTGAGCAGCACTTTGCGGTATTCCACATCGTTCGTGTCTGCCGCCACCTCATACATCCCGTAAGTCGGATTTATCGCCACAACATTGTCTGTGCGCGGCTCGCAAAAAATGCGATAGACCAAATCAATCGGCTCATCGCTACCGTTGCCCACCATAATCTGCGTGGGTCGCACGCACTTCAACTGCGCAATCGCGGCCTTCAAATCAACCTGCAAAGGGTCGGGATAGCGGTTGCGCGGACTGTTATACGGATTTTCATTCGCATCCAAATACGCCGAAGCCGCACCCTGAAACTCGTGCCGCGCACAGACATAAGGCTTCAGAGCCGCAATATTTTTCCGAACGAGTGATTCTAAATTACTCATGACATCTTTATTCAAAGGTGCAAATATACGCATTTTTCTGTTTCATACAACAAGTCAAGAACAAAAACCAAAACTTTGACGGCTAAAATTGGCTAAAATTGGCTAAATTTTCATTTTGTAAATGGTTGAAAATAAAGAAGTTACAATCAAACTCGGCTAAAACTCGGCTAAAAACTCGGCTAAACTCGGCTAAAATTCGGCTAAAATAATTCCCAAATTCCATAAGTAACATTTTTAATTTTTCTTTCTTTGCTCAAAATATATAAGTAATTTTTTACTTTGGTTTTCCGTTGTTCCATATTTAGTACTGCCGATAATTTCGGAATAATCAGATTATCAATGCCTTTTCTGCTTGCTTTTTTCTGCTTTTTAATGTATTCAATTATCAAATCTTTGAAATATTCATCGTCAAAACTCTTATTGGCAACGTATTCTGCCATCAAATTTTCATCTTTTGTCGGCTCTATCACCTTATACGACAGATAATCGCTGCCTTTTCTGCCTTCTATGAAACGATTTTTGCGCAGGTAGTTGCGTTCTTCATCGTTTATTGCTTTCTGCTTTTGTACGCGGTCGAGAAGCAGTATATCTTCCCATCCTAAGTCGGGATTTTTGATAAGAATCCGGGCAAAATCTTCGTTGATAATCTTTCCTGTGATGATGGTTTTTACTTTTCCGGCACTGAAATCGTAATCAGGCATCGGGAAGAAGCGTTTGCGCTGAAATCCGAATATTTTGCGAATGCCTCCGCCTTGCGTTTCTATCATGTTCAGGGTTTTCATGGCATCCATCAAAAACGGGTTGCGGCTGAGTTCTTCGGGGCTGTCGGTGAGCACCACCTTTTCGACCGACTCCGGCAAAAATGTTCCCGCATTGGAAAAAACCAAATGGTCGTCCTCAAATTCCACCACGTTTATGCGTGCTTTTTTTGTGTAATCTTGGTGTGCAATGGCGTTATTCAGTGATTCTCGAATTACAAACGGCTCGTAGCGCAGGGCTTCGTCCGGAAAAAGTGTGCCATCGCGTAAATACCTGTATTTCAGGTTTCTAATCTTCGCAAAAACTTCATCGACTGCGAGAATGAAAGGCACCGAAAAAATCTCAAAATCCTTGTCCTCATTGGTGACAGTGCGCAGCAACCACCGAATTTTGACCGCCGAATCAAGCAGATGCTCCTCCTCCTCTTTGCCCAACAAAATGAATGCCGCGCGGGTTATTTTGCCCCGCACAGTCAACTTGGCCTTGTTCAAAAATTTGGCATTGTCCCAACCGTCTATCTCATCTTCATATTTTGGATTGCGCTTAATAAACTCTATTCGCGCTTTTTGAATTGCCTGCTCGTCCAAATCATTGAGCGTTGCGTCCGGTATTATTTCTTTCGTCCAGTCATAACTGTTTGCCTGATTACGAATCCGTTCCAGCTCCTCAATGTTCAGTGGGACAAGGCTTTCGCCATCCCGTCCGTAATAGTGACCGTCAAAAGCAATTGGCATCCCCTGTGGTGCGGGCGGTATTTGAAACATAATAATCCGTTTGCCCTGATAATCAACCTCATATATCTCTACAAACGTGATTCGTCCGGTCGTTTTATCGGCTATTTCTTTCTTCAACCGGTCTAAATCAGCCTTGTGTTTTCTGAAGTTTGTACCGATAATTTCCAATTGCTTGGCTTTTTTGTTTTCAAACACACCAAAGACAAGCCACGCCTCCTTCTGCTTCAGCAGGTTGGCTTCATTGCACAACGCCGAAAAATAATTGCCCAACTTGTCGAAATCGTAATTGTTTTCTGCTTTCTTGAACTCAACCACCTCGTTTTCAACTTTATTGTTCAGCAAATGCTCTAATATGTTTTGCAACTCTTTACTGTCCATATCAATTATTTGGCTGCAAAGTTACATAAAATTATCAAATCTTGTAAAAATCATGGTTCAGACAAAAAAATCAATAAAATTATCCGAAAACTCTTGCACATCCCAAAAATTGTGTGTACTTTTGTTGCTCAAAAAAAAATTAT
Organism: Bacteroidia bacterium; assembly: GCA_025996815.1. Lineage (GTDB taxonomy): Bacteria > Bacteroidota > Bacteroidia > Bacteroidales > Azobacteroidaceae > Azobacteroides. The sequence continues at coordinate 21,760 of BNTT01000018.1, read as the reverse complement.
GATGGAAAATCTTGATAAAAGGTACGAAAAAGTGCCGGTGTCTATCTTCTCCGATGCCGATGTGGCTTCGGATTTGGTTGCTAAGCAGGTGGCTGCGCTCATTCGCGAGAAGCAGGCTGCCAATCAGAAGTGTGTGTTGGGGCTGGTTGCCGGGTCGTCGGTGGTTGGCGTGTACGAACGGCTCGTGGAACTGCACAAGAAGGAGGGGCTGAGTTTCAAAAACGTGGTCGTCTTCAACGAGTCCGAGTATTTTCCGCTCTCGAAAGACGAGTTGCAGAGCCATTACCTCTATTTGTACGAATATCTGTTCAACGAGGTGGACATTTTGCCGGAAAACATTCGCCTGATTCCGGGCGACCTGAAAAAGACGGAAATCGCCGCTTTTTGCGAGAAATACGAGAAACTCATCAAGGAAGCGGGCGGCGTCGACCTCCAATTGATAAGTGCGGACGGTCGCGGACAGTTGGCTGCCAACGAACCCGGCTCGATGTTCACTTCGCGCACCCACCTGGTAACACTCGACTATTCGACGCGCATGGGAGCTGCAAGTAATTTCTTCGGCGAAGAAAATGTGCCTAATCACAGTATCTCAGTCGGTTTGGGCACGATTATGGATGCCAAACGCATCATTTTTATGGCTTGGGGCGAAGGCAAGGCGAAGGTTGTCCGCAAGATAGTGGAAGAGGGTGTGACGGAAATGTTGCCCGCCTCCATCCTGCAAAAGCATCCAAACGTCTCTTTCATCTTCGATGAGGCTTCGGCTGCCGAACTGACGCGCATCAAAACGCCGTGGCTGGTGGGTCCGGTGAAGTGGTCGGACAAAGCCATTCGCAAAGCCGTGTTCTGGCTGTGCGAAAAATTGGAAAAACCCGTGCTCAAACTCACAGAGCGCGATTACAACGACAGCGGGTTGGGCGAACTCGTTTCCGAATATGGTCCCGCCAACAAGATTAACATCCGCGTATTCAACGACTTACAGCATACCATCACCGGCTGGCCCGGCGGCAAACCCAACGCCGACGACAGCACGCGCCCCGAACGCGCCAAGCCGTTCCCCAAAAAGGTGGTCGTGTTCAGTCCGCACCCCGACGACGACGTGATTTCGATGGGCGGAACATTGGCGCGCCTCTCCGAACACGGTCACGAGGTGCACCTCGCCTACGAAACATCCGGCAATATCGCCGTTTTCGACGATGAGGTGACGCGCTTCCTCGATTTCGTGCGCGGCATTGCACCGCTATACAAATTTGACGACAAAACGGCGCAGGAAGCCTATCAACAATCGTTGGACTTTTTCAAGCAAAAACGTCCCGGACAGCCTGATACAAAGCAGATTGCAGCCTGCAAAACATCTATCCGTCAGGGCGAAGCGCGCTCGGCGTGTCGCTATCTGGGCATCCCCGAAAATCGCGTGCACTTCCTCAACCTGCCGTTCTACGAAACGGGAACGGTGAAAAAAGCACCCATCACGAAGGCGGATGTGGACATCATCGTCAAGTTGTTGCAGGAAGTGAAGCCGCAGCAGATTTTCGCCGCCGGCGACCTCTCCGACCCTCACGGCACGCATCGCGTGTGTTTCATCGCCATTTTGGAAGCCTTGAAGCAATTACAGGGCGAAGCATGGCTCAAAGACTGCTATATGTGGCTCTACCGCGGTGCATGGCAGGAATGGGACATCGCCGAAGTGGATATGGCGGTGCCATTAAGCCCCGAAGAAAGCCGCATCAAGCGCATGGCAATCTACAAACACCAGTCGCAAAAAGACCCCGCGCTGTTCCCCGGAACCGACCCGCGCGAGTTTTGGAAACGGGCGGAAGACCGCAACAAAAACACCGCCGTGCGCTACGACCAACTCGGCATGGCAGAATATCAAGCCATGGAACTCTTTGTGCGCCACCACTTTGAAAAGAGATAGCATCGAACTCCGCAACCTCGCGATAGGTTACATAAACTCAATCGTCGCCGAAAATTTGAACGCCACAATTTTCGGCGGCGAATTGACGTGCCTCGTGGGAGTGAATGGCGTGGGGAAATCCACACTATTGCGCACGCTGGCGGGATTGCAGCCACCATTAGCAGGAAATATCAATTATCAATTCTCAGATATTTCAAAAAAAGAATTGTCACGCATCATAGGTGTGGTGCTCACCGAAAAAATCACGGCAGCAGACCTCTCCGTAACCGATTTAGTGGGCATGGGGCGCAGTCCCTACACCAATTTCTGGGGGCAACTGACAGCCAAAGACCGGCAAATTGTGCGCGAGGCTATCGGGCAAGTCGGCATCACCGAATTGGCAAACCGCCACGTGCACACGCTGAGCGACGGCGAACGACAAAAAGTGATGCTCGCCAAAGTGCTCGCACAACAAACGCCGGTGATTTTCTTAGACGAGCCAACCGCCTTCCTCGACTATCCCAGCAAGGCAGAAATCATGAATTTGCTACGCACACTGAGCCGCGAAACCGGCAAAGCCATCTTCCTGTCGAGCCACGACTTGGAATTAGTGTGCAAGACCGCCGACAAATTGTGGCTTTTAGACAAATCGCGCGGGCTGCTCGTTGGCTCGCCCGATGAGTTGCAGGAAAACGGCTGCATGGATGTTCTGTTGAAGTTTGCAATATCAACACCTGCACAAGCCACATTGTTATAAGAAATGTCGAAAAAGGTATCAGGGCAAACGCATCAAAACAAAGCCATATTCTGCGATTTTGTTTCGTCTGTTACGCCGGAAGGCGTTAAATTTTGATAACCCCGTACAAGCGAAGCGCAGTGCGGGGTAGATGGCTCCCCCCCCCCAGCAACCCCGAAGCGGGTTGAAGTTCTTCCGGACTTGCCATTTGATGAAAAATGTTTACTTTTGCAGGCAAAATAGATTATTAAATTACTTTATTTATGGCTGGTTACCGTCAAATGGAATGCCCGACCACATCCATATATTGTCGGATTTGCATCCATCAGTGGCTTTAGCAGATTACATAAAAGACATAAAAGTTAGCAGTTCCAGATGGATGAAAGAATCTGGATATTTCCCCGATTTTAGTGGGTGGAGCGTGAAATACTGTGCACTAACCTATTCCTACAAAGAAAAAGATGTCATCATAAATTACATCAAAAATCAACAAGAACATCATAAAGTAGAAGTTTTTGGCGATGAAATAAAAAGACTGTTCAAAGAAAACGGCATTGATGAGGATGAAAAATGGTTTTGGCAAGATGAATAAATTCAACCCGCTTCGGGGTTGCTGGGAGGGGGGGCAGTCATCTACCCCGCACTGCGCTTCGCTTGTACGGGGTTATCAAAATTTAACGCCTTCCGGCGTAACAGACGAAACAAAATCGCAGAACTATGACTTTATTTTGATGCGTTTGCCCTGAAAAAGGTATGAAATTATTTTTATTTTTCGTATCTTTGCCCCTAAAAACATACAAAAAATGAAAAAAACAGCACTGATTTGCCTCGCATTGGGTTTGTCCGCCCAGAGTTTCGGACAAAGTTTAACACAGTTGTGGACGGGACTGCAAGCCCCACAGCCGCAGTCGGAACTGCCTGTCGGCAAGGCACCGTTTCAAACGCCGGTGCGCAAAGTTAAACAGTTGCCAACTGCCAATCAGCTGTTGGTAATTGATGATTGGTCGTTGGTGATTGCTACCGGCTGGCAACTCGGCACAAACACGCAACTGGTTGAAAGCGGGCAATCTATCTTTGCGCCGGATTTTGACACAAAGGAGTGGTATGATGCCACTGTGCCGGGCACTGTGCTGACCACTTTGGTCGAGCAGGGCGTGTATCCCGACCCCTATTTTGGGCTTAACAATTTGGCGATTCCCGACACGCTTTGTTGGATGGACTGGTGGTATCGCAATGCGTTTGAACTGCCGCAAAATGCTGTTGGAGAACGTGTTACGTTGCTTTTCAATGGCATCAACTACCGTGCGGAAATTTTCCTCAACGGCAAAAAGCTCGGCAACATCACGGGGGCATTCATCCGCGGTGAATTTGACGTGACGAGCATAATACACAGGTCGGGCACAAACATTCTGGCGGTGCATATCCTGCCGCCAAACAACCCAAGCATCCCCCACGAGCAGTCCATCGCTGCCGGACAGGGGCTGAACGGCGGTGCGCTCAGCATCGACGGACCCACTTTCATCGCGGCGATGGGCTGGGACTGGATTCCGGGCATTCGCGACCGCAACATCGGCATTTGGCAAGACGTGCGCCTGCAATTTGGCGGTGCGGTGGACATCATTGACCCACAAGTGATTACGGACTTAAATTTGCCCGACACCACTTCGGCAAAAATTACGATTTATGCCCGCCTGAAAAATCATTCGTCGCAGCCGGTCGAAGGCAAATTGCACGCTGTCGTTCCCGCGAAAGCGGGAAGCCCCCGCCAAACCATCGAATTGCCCTACATTTTGGCGGCAAATGAAACCAAACAGGTGAGTTTTGCGCCTCTCCAACTCAAAAATCCCCGCCTGTGGTGGCCCAACGGCTATGGTCAGCAGAATTTATACGATTTGACAATTACCAGTTACCAGTTTGAGCAGTCGGCTATCACGCCATCTGATACAAAAACGGTGCGGTTCGGTATTCGCGAAATGTCCTACGAATTGATGGTGCACGACACCGTGCAGGGCAACATCCGCATCGCCTATTCGCCCACCGATGCCGGCAACGGTAAGCCGCTTTTCAATTACGAGAAACGCTTCCCATTTTCCAAAGAGGTGCAATTGCCCACATTGAACGCGGGGGCAACGCGCGCGTTGCCCCTACAAACGATGGCAATTGACCAAAACGACCCTGTCGGACCATTCTTGGTAATCCGCGTAAACGGCGTTCGCATCTTCTGTCGCGGCGGCAACTGGGGTATGGACGATGCGATGAAAAATACCTCGCGTGAGCACCTTGAGCCTTACCTCAAACTGCATCAGGATATGAATTTTAATATCGTCCGCAACTGGACGGGCGAATCGACCGAAGAAACGTTTTACGACCTCTGCGACGAATACGGGATGCTGGTGTGGAACGATTTTTGGATTACTACCGACGACACGGTGGAGCCTAACGACCAACCGCTCTTTATGCGCAACGCCACGGATGTCGTCCGCCGCTTCCGCAATCATCCGTCAATCGCCATCTGGTGCCCCCGCAACGAGGGTTTCGCGCCTAAGGGATTGGCACAGCCGCTGGCGGAAATGCTGGCACGAGAAGACCCCACGCGCCACTATCATGGGCAATCGCGCTACCTGAATATGCGCACCAGTGGTCCGTGGAGCTATTTCGAAGACCCGTCGAAATACTACACCCAAAACGCGCAAGGCTTCAACACGGAGATGGGCACCTACGCCGTGCCAACCGCCTCCACCATCCGCAAATTCATCGCGCCGGAAGACCAATGGCCCATCAACGATGTGTGGGCATACCACGACCTGCACGCCACCTCGCAAAACTACAAGGGTTTTATACAGGCGGTGAATCGCTACGGCGAGCCTACAGGCATGGTCGATTTCACCGAAAAAGCACAATTAGTATGCTACGACGCATGGCGCAATATGCTGGAAGCGTGGAACAGCAAAATGTGGAACACCACCACAGGGCTAATCCTCTGGATGAGCCACCCCGCCTGGCCAAGTATGATTTGGCAAACTTACAGCTACGATTACGAAACCCCCGGCTCCTATTTCGGTGCCAAAAAAGCCTGCGAGCCGCTGCACATTCAGATGAATAAGCCGCACAATGACATCGTAGTCATCAACACCACCCGCCAACCCGCCAATAAACTAACCGCCGTCGTCCGCATCATCGACCTTAACGGGAAAGAAATCGACCGCCAATCCACCACCGTAAATGCCAATAGCAATTCGCTTACTGACAGTAAATTAGCTGTCAAAAACGAAGGGCTGCCCGATGCTTATTTGGTGCGCTTGGAATTGAAAAATCAAAAGGGCAAAACAATTTCGACCAACGATTATTGGCAAGGAAACGAAGCGGAAATCGCGCCGTTGTTGCATAGTCAGGGGGTTGTGGTGCAAGCCCGCAATGACGCTTTGAAGCGCGTGCTTGTTACGGTTGCGAATCCCACAAACAAGATTGCGGCATCCATCAAATTGAATGCGGTGAACAAAACAACGGGCGAGATTATCCTGCCTGCCTACTTCTCTGACGGCTATTTCAACCTTCTGCCGGGCGAAACGCGGCAAATTGAAGCGACGTTTGACATCGCGGCTAATCCAAATTTTTTCATTACCTTTGCACCGTAAAATGACGTTTAAACAAATTTAGGATGATTTCATTCTTTAAAAGGCTGAATGATACGGTTTTAGTGGTCGATTCCGCTAAGGAATCAGGCGCAGAGGATTTGCAAAAATTGCTGTGGCTTTTTGGCGATGCCGAATTGTTGGAAACCGACCGTGTAAGCGGTTTTCTGGTGGGTCCACGAGCCGAAATGATTACCCCGTGGAGCACCAATGCGGTGGAAATCACGCAGATAATGGGCATCGAAGGAATTGCGCGTATTGAGGAGTTTCAGATAGTTGCAGGCAAAGACGCGCCGTTTGACCCGATGTTGCAACGCATATATACCGGTATCGACCAACAAATTTTTACTATCGACAAAAAGCCCGATGCCATCATCAATATAACTGATATTGAGGCATATAACGAGCAGGAAGGCTTGGCTTTAAGTCCCGAAGAGGTGGATTATTTGAACAGTGTGAGCCGAAAAATCGGTCGCCCGCTCACCGACAGCGAGGTGTTCGGCTTTTCGCAAGTCAATTCGGAGCACTGCCGCCACAAAATTTTTGGCGGCACGTTCAAAATCGACGGCAAGGAAAAAGACCTCTCGCTGTTTGAACTCATAAAAAAGACCTCCAAAGAAAATCCTAATTTTCTGATTTCTGCCTACAAAGATAATGTGGCGTTCAATCAGGGTCCAACGCTCGAACAATTCGCGCCGGCAAGTCCCGAAAAACCCGATTTTTTCCAAACGGAGAACATCGAATCGGTGATTTCGCTGAAAGCCGAAACGCACAATTTTCCGACCACGGTGGAGCCGTTTAACGGCGCGGCAACAGGCTCAGGCGGCGAAATTCGCGACCGCTTGGGGGGAGGAAAAGCCTCGCTGCCGATTGCGGGCACGGCGGTGTATATGACCAGCCCCCCAGCCCCCCTCAAGGGGGGAGGTATAAAACCGCGCAAATGGCTGTATCAAACGCCTGAACAGATTTTGATTAAAGCCTCCAATGGGGCTTCGGATTTTGGCAATAAGTTTGGGCAACCGCTGATTTGCGGCTCTGTTTTGACGTTTGAGCACGAAGAAAATGGCAAGCAATTTGCTTATGATAAGGTGATTATGCTCGCCGGTGGGGTGGGGTATGCGAAGAAAAGCGATGCCCTGAAAGGCGAAGTGCAGCCGAATGAAAAAGTCGTCCTCTTGGGCGGCGATAACTACCGCATCGGGATGGGTGGCGGAGCCGTAAGTAGCGTGGACACAGGCAAATACACGAGCGGCATCGAACTGAATGCCGTGCAACGAGCCAATCCGGAGATGCAAAAGCGGGTCGCCAACGTGATTCGCGCCCTCTCGGAATCGGCGCACAACCCGATTGTGAGCATCCACGACCATGGTGCCGGCGGACATTTAAACTGCCTTTCGGAACTCGTGGAAACCACCGGCGGAAAAATCCAAATGGATGCCCTTCCGGTGGGCGACCCAACGCTCTCCGACAAGGAAATTATCGGCAACGAAAGTCAGGAACGGATGGGCTTGGTGATGAAAAAAGAGAGCATCGACTTCGTGAAAAAAATTGCCGACCGCGAACGCTCGCCAATGTATGTGGTGGGCGAAACGACTGATGATAAACGGTTTGTGTTTGAACGCAAAGGCGGACAAAATCCGCTGGATATGCAGTTGAGCGACTTTTTTGGGAAGCCGCCGCGCACGGTGATGGTGGATGAAACGGTTGTGGAAAAGTACAGTGCGCCTGCTGTGGGGTCATGGCACGCCGCGACCGTACAAACATATATCGAAAATGTGTTGCAATTGGAGGCGGTGGCTTGCAAGGATTGGCTGACTAACAAGGTTGACCGTTCTGTGACGGGCAAAGTGGCTCGTCAGCAGTGTCAGGGTGCTATTCAGTTGCCGTTGAGCGACTTGGGCGCGGTGGCATTGGACTATCGGGGCAAGGCGGGCATCGCCACGAGCATCGGTCACGCGCCGCAGGTGGCGTTGGTGGATGCTGCTGCGGGGTCGGTGATGGCGATTGCGGAGGCTTTGACGAATTTGGTGTTTGCGCCGCTCACGCATCGGCTGAAAGGCGTGTCGCTGAGTGCCAACTGGATGTGGCCCTGTCGCAACAAGGGCGAGGATGCCCGCCTGTATCAGGCTGTGGAGGCGTGTTCGGACTTTGCGATTGCGCTTGGCATCAACATTCCGACCGGCAAAGATTCGCTTTCGATGACGCAGAAATATGGCGATGAAAAGGTGTTTGCTCCCGGCACGGTGATTATTTCGGCGGCGGCGGAAGTGTCTGATATTAAGAAGATTGTGTCGCCCGTGTGGGTCAATAATCCCGCTTCGGCATTGTATTATATTGATTTTTCGTCCGACAAATTGCAGTTGGGCGGCTCGGCTTTTGCGCAGTCATTAAATAAGGTGGGCGATGAAACGCCGACAGTGCGAGATGCGGGCTATTTCAAAACCGCGTTCAATGCTGTTCAGGGGCTGATTGAAAAGGGATTGGTGCTGTCAGGGCACGATATTTCGGCGGGCGGGATGATTACCACGCTGTTGGAAATGTGCTTTGCAAACGTTGCAGGCGGCTTGGATGTGAATTTGGATGGCATCGATGAAGCCGATTTAATAAAGGTGTTGTTTGCTGAAAATCCGAGTGTGCTGCTGCAAACGGCTGATACACAGGCATTTGAAAAACTGCTGACGGATAGCGGCATCAAGTTTGTCAAAATTGGCACGCAGACCGATGAACGGCAGATTACCCTTGTTAAGGGTGCTGTGACACAGCATTTGGATATTGATGCCTTGCGCGATATTTGGTATCGGTCGTCTTATTTGCTTGACCGCAAGCAATCAGGCGAGGCGAAAGCCAAGGAGCGGTTTGAGAATTACAAAAAGCAGCCGCTGGTGTTTCAATTACCAATTACCAATTACCAATTACCACCTCGAATATTGAAAAGGACGGCTAAAGCGGCGATAATTCGCGAAAAAGGCACGAATGGCGAGCGCGAAATGGCGTATTCGCTGTATCTCGCGGGGTTTGACGTGAAGGATGTGCACACGACAGACTTGGTTACGGGTCGCGAAACATTGGAAGACGTGAATATGATAGTCTTCTGCGGCGGATTTTCCAACTCCGACGTGCTTGGCTCGGCGAAAGGCTGGGCGGGGGCGTTGCTCTACAATGAAAAGGCGAAGTTGGCACTCGACAGGTTTTATGCGCGTCCCGACACGTTGAGTTTGGGTGTTTGCAATGGCTGTCAGTTGATGGTCGAGTTGAATTTGTTGCAGTTGAAGGGCGACCGGATGTCAAAAACGCTGCCCCAAATGTTGCACAACGAGTCGCATAAGTTTGAGTCAAATTTTGTGTCGGTGGCTATTCCTGACAATAATTCGGTGATGTTTAAGTCGTTGTCAGGCACCAAATTAGGCATTTGGGTGGCGCATGGCGAGGGCAAATTCAGTTTGCCGTTGGCGGAAAATGCTTATAATATAGTCGCGAAATATGCCTGCTCCGATTATCCGGCTAATCCGAATGGTTCGGATTATGATGTGGCGGCATTGGCATCGCCGGACGGTCGCCATTTGGCGATTATGCCGCATTTGGAGCGCGCGATATTCCCGTGGCAATGGGGATATTACCCGCCGGAGCGCAAGGATGATGCCGTCACGCCATGGTTGGAGGCATTTGTGAACGCGCGGCAGTGGATAGAGAAACAATAGCCGTGTCGGCATTCCTGTTTAAGGCGTGCTGATTCGGTGCTAAAAAAAATATCTGATACATGGGGATACACCTCATGTAGCGAAGCTTTTATATGAAATGGATAATATTCAAATGAGAGACCTGAAAGGTCAGTATGCTAAAATTCAGCAGGAGATTGATGAGGCGGTGTTGCGGGTGATGCGCGGCGGGCAGTATATCAATGGACCTGAGGTGGGGATGTTTGCAGAGGCGTTGCAGGATTACACGGGTGCCAAGCATGTGATTCCTTGTGCTAATGGGACGGATGCTTTGCAGATTGCGCTGATGGCACTTGGATTGAAGGCGGGCGATGAAGTGATTGTGCCGGCTTTCTCGTATATTTCGCCTGCGGAAACGGTTGAACTGCTGGGACTTACGCCCGTTATCGTGGACGTTGACCCCGATTCGTTTAATTTGACGGCGAAAAATATCGAAAAGAGCATTTCGGCTACCACCAAGGCGATTATTGTGGTGCATCTGTTTGGTCAGAGTTGCGATATGTCGCCGATTATGGACTTTGCGCGCAAGATACATCTATCTGTGATTGAAGACAATGCGCAATCGCTTGGTGTGTATTACACCCTGCCGCCTACGCCCCTCTATCGGGGGCTGGATGAGCGCAAGCAGACGGGGACGATGGGGCACGTGGGCTGTACGTCGTTTTTCCCGACAAAAAATTTGGGGTGCTATGGCGATGGCGGCGCGATGATGACCAATGATGATGATTTGGCGCAAAAACTGAAAATGATTGCCAATCACGGGCAACGACAGAAATACCATCACGAGATGTTGGGGTGCAATTCACGTTTGGATACCTTGCAGGCGGCTATTTTAAATGTCAAATTGAAATACTTGAACGATTCTGCCACGGCACACCGTCGGGTGGCAAAAATATATACGGAGGGTTTGAAGGATGTTCCGGGCATTGTTACGCCCAAGGAGGAGCCGTTTTCGACCCATGTTTATCATCAATATACGCTCAAAGTGGGTGGCGGCAAGCGCGATGCTTTGCAGCAGTATTTGGCGGAGCAGGGCATCCCAACAACGGTTTACTACCCGTTGCCGTTGCAGGAACAGCCCGCGTTTAGATATACAGTCCGCGTGGCAGGACCGCTGACTGTTGCCAAAGAGTTGTCGCGGTCGGTGCTCTCACTGCCGATGCACGTGGATTTGACGGAGGAGCAGCAGCGGTATATCATCGAAAAAATATGTACTTTTCTCACGAAACAGCCATAATTGACGACGGCTGCGCGATTGGCGACGGCACCAAAATCTGGCATTTCTCGCATCTGATGGGGGGATGCACGATTGGCGAAAATTGCGTGATTGCGCAAAATGTTTTTATTGCGCCGCAGGTGGTGCTCGGAAATGGCGTGAAGGTGCAAAATAATGTGTCGATTTATGCGGGCGTGACGTGCGATGACGATGTGTTTTTGGGACCGTCGTGCGTGTTTACAAACGTGCTCAACCCGCGTGCGGCGATTTGTCGCAAGGATGAATTTAAGAAAACCCATATTGGAAAAGGTGCCACCATTGGAGCCAATGCCACGATTTTGTGCGGCATCACGATTGGCAAATTTGCATTCGTTGGAGCGGGGGCAGTGGTAACAAAAAATGTGCCGGATTATGCAGTCGTGGTTGGCAATCCTGCCCGTCAGGCGGGGTGGATGGATGAAAACGGGGATAAACAATTAAAAATTACGAATTAAAAATTACGAATTACCAAATACTTATGGGTAAGGTGAAATTTGCGGTTGTGGGCTGCGGGCATATTGGGAAGCGCCATGTGGAGATGATTCTTCGCAATCCGGAGGCTCAATTGGTTGGGGGGTGCGATATTGACCCTGTTACGAATTATGAATTACGAATTACGAATTTTTATTCGTCCATTGGGGAATTGTTGGCGGCGACGGATGCCGATGTGGTAAATATCTGTACGCCAAATGGTTATCATGCCGATTATGCCGTTAAGGTTTTGGAAGCCGGCAAGCATGTGGTTGTTGAAAAGCCGTTGGCACTTTCCAAAGAAGAGGGGCAAAAGGTGCTTCGTGCCTCTTTGAGAGCCGATAAAAAGGTGTTTTGTGTGATGCAAAACCGCTATTCTCCCCCTTCGGTGTGGATTAAGGAACTGGTGGAGTCGGGCAAATTGGGGCGTATATATATGGTGCAGCTGAATTGCTATTGGAATCGCGATGCGCGCTATTACAAGGCGGGCGGCTGGCACGGGACGGCGGATTTGGACGGCGGCACGCTGTTTACGCAATTTTCGCATTTTATCGACATTCTGGTGTGGCTGTTTGGCGGCATCACACATATTCGAGCCAAATTTGGCGACTTCAACCACACGGATTTAACGGCATTTGAAGATTCCGGCACCGTTATGTTCAACCTCGTAAAAGGGGGGATGGGCTGTCTGAACTATTCGACGGCGGTGTGGGACAAAAATTTGGAGAGCAGCCTCACGATTATCGCCGAAAACGGCAGCATCAAGATTGGCGGGCAATATATGAATGAAGTGGAATATTGCCACGTCAGAAACTACGAGATGCCCACGCTGCCGCCGACCAATCCGGGCAACGACTATGGCGCATACAAAGGCTCGGCGCAAAACCACCACCTGGTGATTGACAATGTGATAAAAACGCTGAACGGGCGTGCGACGGCGACAACCTCGGTTGTGGATGGGCTGAAGACGGTGGAGGTGATTGAGAAGATATATAAATTGAAATGATTTATTATGTTTGACAAACATATTATGGAAATTAGGGAGTCGCAAATCATTCAACTTCCGAAGATATTGGACCGACGCGGCAATCTCTCTTTTATAGAGGGTGAAAACCACATCCCGTTTGCCATTCGGCGGACGCATTGGATATATGATGTGCCGGGAGGTGAAAAGCGCGGTGGACATGCCTACAAGGTGTGTCAAGAGTTTATCGTTGCGCTGTCGGGCAGTTTTGATGTGATTGTGAATGATGGGAAAGAAGAAAAAACATATCACCTAAATCGTTCTTACTATGGGCTTTACATTCCGGCGATTTGTCGCAAGGATGAATTTAAGAAAACCCATATTGGAAAAGGTGCCACCATTGGAGCCAATGCCACGATTTTGTGCGGCATCACGATTGGCAAATTTGCATTCGTTGGAGCGGGGGCAGTGGTAACAAAAAATGTGCCGGATTATGCAGTCGTGGTTGGCAATCCTGCCCGTCAGGCGGGGTGGATGGATGAAAACGGGGATAAACAATTAAAAATTACGAATTAAAAATTACGAATTACCAAATACTTATGGGTAAGGTGAAATTTGCGGTTGTGGGCTGCGGGCATATTGGGAAGCGCCATGTGGAGATGATTCTTCGCAATCCGGAGGCTCAATTGGTTGGGGGGTGCGATATTGACCCTGTTACGAATTATGAATTACGAATTACGAATTTTTATTCGTCCATTGGGGAATTGTTGGCGGCGACGGATGCCGATGTGGTAAATATCTGTACGCCAAATGGTTATCATGCCGATTATGCCGTTAAGGTTTTGGAAGCCGGCAAGCATGTGGTTGTTGAAAAGCCGTTGGCACTTTCCAAAGAAGAGGGGCAAAAGGTGCTTCGTGCCTCTTTGAGAGCCGATAAAAAGGTGTTTTGTGTGATGCAAAACCGCTATTCTCCCCCTTCGGTGTGGATTAAGGAACTGGTGGAGTCGGGCAAATTGGGGCGTATATATATGGTGCAGCTGAATTGCTATTGGAATCGCGATGCGCGCTATTACAAGGCGGGCGGCTGGCACGGGACGGCGGATTTGGACGGCGGCACGCTGTTTACGCAATTTTCGCATTTTATCGACATTCTGGTGTGGCTGTTTGGCGGCATCACACATATTCGAGCCAAATTTGGCGACTTCAACCACACGGATTTAACGGCATTTGAAGATTCCGGCACCGTTATGTTCAACCTCGTAAAAGGGGGGATGGGCTGTCTGAACTATTCGACGGCGGTGTGGGACAAAAATTTGGAGAGCAGCCTCACGATTATCGCCGAAAACGGCAGCATCAAGATTGGCGGGCAATATATGAATGAAGTGGAATATTGCCACGTCAGAAACTACGAGATGCCCACGCTGCCGCCGACCAATCCGGGCAACGACTATGGCGCATACAAAGGCTCGGCGCAAAACCACCACCTGGTGATTGACAATGTGATAAAAACGCTGAACGGGCGTGCGACGGCGACAACCTCGGTTGTGGATGGGCTGAAGACGGTGGAGGTGATTGAGAAGATATATAAATTGAAATGATTTATTATGTTTGACAAACATATTATGGAAATTAGGGAGTCGCAAATCATTCAACTTCCGAAGATATTGGACCGACGCGGCAATCTCTCTTTTATAGAGGGTGAAAACCACATCCCGTTTGCCATTCGGCGGACGCATTGGATATATGATGTGCCGGGAGGTGAAAAGCGCGGTGGACATGCCTACAAGGTGTGTCAAGAGTTTATCGTTGCGCTGTCGGGCAGTTTTGATGTGATTGTGAATGATGGGAAAGAAGAAAAAACATATCACCTAAATCGTTCTTACTATGGGCTTTACATTCCGGCGATGATTTGGCGGCAGATGGAGAATTTTTCGACCAATTCGCTGGCGTTGGTGCTTTCGTCCACCAAGTATGATGCAGGCGATTATATCAGGGATTTTTCTCTTTTAAAAGAATTGAAGAAGGTATGATAAAATCATTGGTTTCTTGGCGGGGGATTTTTTGTCATTGCTTTAAATTATGAAGAAAAGTTTATGAATAAGACAGTGTATGATTGTTCCATCATAGAGATGCCTCGCATCGAAAGTGAGGCGGGCAATATAACGCCGGTGCAAGGGACAGACAATTTGCCGTTTGAGGTGCAGCGTGTATTCTATTTATACGATATTCCGGGAGGCGAGGCTCGCGGTGCGCATGCCCATAAAGAGTGCCATCAATTTTTGATAGCCGCCGGTGGGAGTTTTGAAGTGATGCTGGATGACGGTAAAAATAAACGTACCGTATTGTTGAATAGACCCTATTACGGATTGCATATTCCTCCGGGAATTTGGGCTGCGGAACAGGGATTTTCCTCCGGCTGCATCTGTTTGGTGTTGGCTTCGCACAAGTATAATGAGGCGGATTATATTCGGGACTATCAGGATTATTTGGACTGTGTGTTAATAAAAGTCAAAACGGGGGGGGGGGTAGGTTAATATTTGTTATTGAAGCGGGCTTGCTTCCTTTGGATTTGATGGAAAGGAGGGCGGCTTAATGAAAACCGGAAAAACCTCAGTTTATGATTGCTCAATAATAGAGTTAGACAAGCATCACAGCGATGCCGGAAACATTACGGTGATTGAAAATCAAGACACCATACCCTTTGAAGTGAATCGTGTGTATTATCTGTATGATATTCCCGGCGGTCAGGAACGTGGAGGACACGCTCACAAAGAATTGAGGCAGTTGCTCGTGGCGGCAAGTGGCAGTTTTGATGTGGTGTTGAACGATGGAAGTGTGAAGCGGACGGTTACGCTCAATCGCCCTTATCAGGGCTTGCTGGTTGTGCCGGGCATTTGGCGCGAGTTGAATGATTTTTCTTCCGGCTCGGTTTGTCTGGTGTTGGCTTCGCACAAGTATGATGAGGCGGATTATATGAGGAGTTATGAAGATTTTTTGGAATATAAACGACAGTTTTTAAATTAAAAATATGCAGCGGTCACAAGAAGTAAAAGATTTTATTCGCGAACACCAAGCCTTGTTTTGGTATTCGCCCGAAGACAAGTGCGAAACGGTGAGCGATGAGTTGCTGGTGGAAACAATTTTGAATTATGGCACTATGGCTGCTGTGTTGCAACTGTTTAAGGTGATGGGGATAAAAAATGTGGCGAAGATATTTCGTGCCGCTATTGGTCGTAGCGAACGAAGTGCAGGCAATTATTACGAAGTAATCAGGGAATATTTTACATTATTTTTTAATCGCTATGCATACTGAAATATTATCGGATACACAGAAAGAATTGTTGCCTTTGATTGCACAATTTAAACGCAGTTTTTACTTGGTTGGCGGAACTGCTATTGCCTTGCAAATGGGTCATCGCCAATCTATTGATTTTGATTTATTTACGTTATCAAAAATAAATAGAACACGAATTAAGCACACTGTATCGCAAATGCCTTATAAATCGCAAATTCTTTTTGAGGATGTAGACCAAGTGCATTTTATAGTGAATGAGGTGAAACTCACGTTTTTTAATTATCTCTATCCGGTGGAGCATCCTATGGTTTTTGACAAAACAGTTTCGATGCCCGGTTTGTTGTCGCTTGCTGCGATGAAAGCATTTGCCTTGGGGCGAAGGACGAAATGGAAAGATTATGTCGATTTGTATTTCTTATTGCGAGATTTTTTTACATTGAAAGAAATTTCAGATGAAGCTGAAAAAATATTTGGAGACGAATTTTCAGAAAAACTTTTCCGCGGGCAATTAGCTTTTCACAAAGACATTGACTATACAGAGCCTGCCGTTTTTTTGCCGGGCTTTGAAGTGGGTGCAGAAGAAGTGAAAACGTTTTTGATTGATAAATCGCTGCAAGAAATACATTGTAGTGCACAAAAAAGCACTGATTTTGTGCACTACAAATAAAATTATGCTCAAAACAATAGTTTTACAACAAAAGGAAGAACGGGATATGCTTTTGAAACGTGATTATCAAAAGCGTGTTTCTGTGCAGAGGAATGAGGATTTTCTGATTTCGGGACTGATAAAATTGATAACAGGTCCTCGTCGTGCAGGAAAATCAGTGTTTGCCTTGCAAATGCTGTCTGCTCATAATTTTGCCTATTTGAATTTTGATGATGATTTGTTGCTTAAAAATTTTGACGAGAATATACTTTGGCAGCACTTGCTTGAAGTTTATCCCGATTTTCAATATTTGTTGTTGGACGAAATTCAAAATTTGCCGGCATGGGACATTTGGGTTGGGAAACTTTACCGGCGTGGTGTGAACTTGGTGATTACCGGCTCGAATGCCAATCTTTTGTCAAACGAAATGGCAAGTGTGCTGACCGGGCGATATTTGCAAATAAATATTGTTGAAAAATGACACAAATTCATCCATTAGCCGATGTGCAGTCGGCAAACATAGGACACGGCACCAAAGTGTGGCAATATTGTGTGGTTTTGAAAGGGGCGCAAATTGGTGAGAATTGCAACATTTGCAGCCATTGCTTCATTGAAAACGATGTGAAAATCGGCAATAATGTTACCGTCAAATGCGGCGTTTATTTGTGGGATGGCATTGAAATTGAGGATGAGGTGTTTATCGGTCCGAATGTGACGTTTACCAATGACAAATATCCGCGTTCCGGGCAATATCCGGACGATTTTTTAAAAATTAAAATCAAACGGGGTGCTTCTATTGGTGCAGGTTCGGTCATATTAGGCGGCATCACGATTGGCGAAGGGGCGATGATTGGGGCGGGTGCTTTGGTAACAAAAGATGTGCCTGCCGGTGAGTTGTGGATGGGAAATCCTGCGAAATTTGTAAAAACTATAATAAAAAGCGATATGTCAAATAAGGTTAAAATGGGGGGGGGGGTAAGTTAAAATTTGTTGCCGAAGCAGGCTTGCTTTCTTTGGATTGGATGGAAAGGAGGGCTGCTTGATGGCACAACTATTAGATGAAAATTTCAAACTTGAACGTTATGGGCTTTATGTGCGTTTTGTTGAAGAAAGCGATGCGGAATTTATTCTTAAATTGCGTACCAATCCTGACTTAAACAGATACATTCATCAAACCCCGCCCGATGTTGAAGTACAACGTCAATGGATACATAACTACAAGGAGCGCCAAAGAGCAGGCAAAGATTTTTATTTTATATTTGAGGAGCCACAAAGTGTTCGATTAGGCGTTTGTAGAATATATGATATAACAGAAGAAAATTTTACAATCGGCAGTTGGATATTTTCACCTCAGGCACCGATTGGTTCAGCTATATTGGCAGATATAATAACCAGAGAAATAGCATTCGAATTATTCCCTGATAAAGAACACTTATTTGATGTTAAACGTGCCAATACCAATGTAAATCGGTATCATGAGACATTTAAATCAACGCTACTGTTTCAGGATGAACTAACAAATTACTACACTTGCTCAAAAGAAAATTTTGAAAAATATAAAAATTTACATTTACGTATGTTTACAAAAAAAAAGTTAAATAATTATGACAAACAAAGAAAAGTATGAGAAAGTTTTTATTGAAAGCTTCGAAGTGGCATCGGAACAATTAAGTAATCTAACGTACCAATCAATTCCTTTGTGGGATTCTGTAGGACACATGAATCTTATTGCTTCCATTGAAGACGCATTTGATATTATGATGGAAACAGATGATATCATTGATTTTTCCGCTTACGAAAAGGGTTTAGCAATTTTAAGTGAAAAGTATGATGTGCAATTCTAAAATGCTGGATGGGAAAATAGCCCTTGTTAGTGGCTGTAACAGAGGAATTGGACGTGCCATTCTTGAAACTTTTTTGAATAATGGTGCCATTGTGTATGCCATTGTTCGCACGAAAGGGTCTCTGAATGATTTTGTCTCCAATGCCAACTGCAAACCGGTGTATATGGATGTTACGGATACTGCTTCGGTAAAATCCCTTTTTATGCAGGTAAAAAAGGAACAAGGGCGTTTGGATGTTTTAGTGAATAATGCCGGTATGATGCGCGATGCATTGATAGGAATGATTTCACGTGAACATATCGAGCAAACTTATGCTGTGAATGTTTTTGCGGTTATTGACATGATTCAATATGCGTCAAAATTTTTTAAGCGGCAACAGTCGGGCTCTATCATCAATTTGGCTTCTATCATGGGAGTGCAGGGAAATGCAGGACAGTTGTTATATAGTTCGACGAAGGGTGCCGTTGTTGCTCTTACAAAATCCGCAGCGAAAGAATTGGCTCCTTGTGGCACACGTGTAAATGCAATCGCTCCCGGTGCAATTGATACCGATATGTTACGCTCTATTGGCGATGCAAATGTGAATAAATTATTGCAAAATGTATATGTTGGCAGACTTGGTCTTCCGGCGGACGTGGCAAAAACAGCACTTTATTTGGCAAGTGATTTGTCCGAATATGTGACCGGACAAGTAATTGGTGTGGATGGAGCAATGATTGTATGATGTGTTGTAAAACAAGAATAAATGCGTTATAAAGTTTTCATAAGCAGTGTGCAGAGCGAATTTGCGGAAGAACGGCGAATGTTGGTTGATTATTTGCGAACAGATGCCTTGTTTGGAAAATTCTTTGATGCGTTTATTTTTGAAGAAACTCCTGCAAAAAGTCGCTCGGCGAGTACTGTATATTTGGAGCAGGTAGAGCAATCGGATATTTATATTGGTTTGTTTGGAAGCGAATACGGCAATACTGATAAGAAAGGCATTTCTGCCACGGAACGTGAATTTGACCATGCAACGAGATTTAACAAGCACCGCCTGATTTTTATAAGTGCTCAACACAATAGCGACGAGAGAGAAATCAAACTTATCCAAAAAGCCGAACAATTTATTGTTCGTCAGAAATTTTCATCACTTTTAGAGTTGAAATCTGCCGTTTATGCCTCGCTGGTTTCATATTTGGAAGAAAACGAGTATATTCGTTCAACGCCTTTTGATGCAACATTAAATCGTGAAGCCACATTAGACGATATTGACGAAGGTAAAATCAAGTATTTCCTTTCGTTGGCAATGAACAAGCGACAATATCCCTTGTCCGTTGATACTCCGGCAATTGATGTGCTGACAAGATTAAACCTCTTGAAAAATAACCGCATAACTAATGCAGCAATACTTCTGTTTGGCAAGCAACCGCAAAAATTTTTTATCACTTCAGAAGTAAAATGCGCACATTTTCACGGGACAGAGGCAGTAAAACCCATACCGTCTTATCAAATTTACAAGGGCGATGTTTTTCAGTTGGTTGAGCAGGCAGTAGATTTTGTGTTGTCGAAAATTGATTTGCGTATTGGTGTTCGCGACACTTCGATGAATGCCCCTGCACAATATGAATTGCCAATGTTTGCAGTAAAAGAAGCGATAGTCAATGCTGTTTGTCATCGCGACTACACGAGCAACGGCAGCGTTCAGGTAATGCTTTTTAAGGACAGATTGGAAATTTGGAATCCGGGTCATTTACCATTCGGATTGACCATTGAAGATTTATCCGCTTTGCATGGTTCGCTGCCTGCCAATCCTTTACTTGCCGAGCCGATGTATTTGGCAGGAACGATTGAAAAAGCAGGAACGGGAACAACAGATATTATTAAATCTTGCGAAAAATTAGATTTGAAAACTCCCGAATTTCATCAATTGGCAACATTCAGAACGGTTTTGTGGCGACAAGTTACCGCGCAAGTTACCGCGCAAGTTACCGCGCAAGTTACCGCGCAAGTTACCGCGCAAGTTCAACATTTGCTGGTGGTACTTGATGGATATTTAACTACTTCGGAAATAATGGAACGATTAAGTTTACATCATAGGGAATCTTTTCGCTTGAATTACATAAAACCTGCTTTAGAAAAGGGTTACATAGCACCCGAATTTGCCAATCCCAATCACCCCATGCAACGCTATTGCTTGACGAAAAAAGGGAAAAAACAAAGTAAGATATGGCAACAATAAAAGAAAATTTAGCAGTCATCACCGACAGTGATGCACGCCTCACCTATACAGAGTTATCATCTTTAGCAGATGAGTTATACGCAAAAATCAATAAGCGGTGTCTTGTTTTTTGTCTTTGTCAAAACTCAATTCCGTCACTTGCAGGATATGTTGCTTTTGTTAATAATCGCGTTGTGCCGCTGTTGTTGGATGCCGCAATGAATGAAACTTTTCTGCAAAATCTACTTGCAATCTATCAACCGGAATTTCTTTGGTTGCCAACCGAAAGAGTAGGGACGTTATCTGGGAAGATTATCTATTCATTGAATGATTACAGCCTGTTTAAATTGGAGGATGGAAAGCCAACTGAATTATTTGACGATTTGGCGGTGCTACTCACCACATCGGGGAGTACGGGAAGTCCGAAGCTCGTCCGGTTGAGTTACACTAATTTGTTGTCCAACGCCCAATCTATCGCCGAATATTTATCCATTGATGAACGCGAACGCCCGCTCACCACTTTGCCGATGCACTATTCGTTTGGCTTGTCGGTCATTAACAGTCATTTATTGCGGGGTGCGACTTTGTTGTTGACGAATAAATCGTTGATGGAAAAGGATTTTTGGGAGTTTCTGAAAAAAGAACAAGCCACAAGCCTGTCAGGAGTACCATACACGTATGAAATGTTGAAACGGCTCCGGTTTTTCCGAATGGATTTGCCGTCATTGAAAACACTCACGCAGGCAGGCGGCAAATTGAATATCGAATTGACAAAAGAGTTTGCAGAATATGCTCAAAATGCCGGTAAACGCTTTTTTGTGATGTATGGACAAACAGAAGCCACCGCCCGAATGAGTTACTTGCCTTATGAAAAATCGCTATCCAAATTAGGCAGTATTGGTATTGCCATTCCGGGTGGTAAATTAGAATTAGTGGATGAAACGGGAGAATTAGTCTATAAAGGGAAAAATGTGTCGTTAGGCTATGCCGAATCGGTCGGCGATTTGGCAAAAGGCGATGAAAACGGCGGAATATTATATACCGGCGATTTGGCAAAAAGAGATAGCGACGGCTATTATTATATCATCGGACGAAAAAAACGGTTTA
>BNTT01000017.1 GCA_025996815.1 Bacteroidia bacterium | reverse complement strand
AATGTTTTCAATTCGCTTTTCAGTGCAGAAGGGGTACGCGAGCAAAGCCATCTCGGCGACCAGAATGCGCATGACAACACGATTCGTAACAACGATTCGCAAGATGCTGCTATTATGGCAGCCGCCGGACCAAAAATATTTCCCGGCGTGGTTACATCGGCTGCCCAATCAAGCGACGCCGGTTTAAGCAGCATCGTTTCCGATGCGGGCACACTCACACCGGCATTTAATACGAATACACTCGATTATTCACTGCATGTAACCAGCGACATTCAAAAAATCCATCTATCGGGAATCACAAACGACTGTAACGCCGTCATTCTGAATAATCCGCTCGAAAAACGGCTGGCGGAAGGGAATAATCTCTTCACAATCACTGTGATGGCGCAAGATGGAACAACGACTAAATCCTACACGGTAGATGTCATACGTGATTACGCCCCGACCCTATACTCTGTCCTAATCAATGGTAGAGGAGTGCCAAGCAAAGACGTCATGAATTATACCGCTCTTTGCAGCGAAAATGAGGTAAATATCATCCCAAGCATCTCGAAGTATTGCACTTCAGAAATTTATGCCGATGGCAAGCCGGTAATGATGCCGGTTGAACTCAAGCCGGGAGTAAATCGATTTACCATTCATGTTATGCCGCCGGAAAACATGCCAACCAAAGATTATATCCTTGAAATTAGCTATCCCTTGGATTGCGCCGGCACTCAACTTCCGACACTCAGTTCGGAGTCTGTCTTAAAGGTGTATCCCAATCCCGCTCATGACCACATTACTGTGAAGAATGCCAAGTGGGAAGATTCGCCGTTGGTCGGTATATACAGTATTTCAGGCACATTAATCCGTACCTACCAAGTCACCGGCTTCCAAACGGAAATCAATGTATCTGATTATCCGACCGGAGTCTATATATTACGAACAGGCAAGCAAACAGCAAAAATTATTTTTTAATGCGAATTAAATCTAAATAATTGATTATCGGATATTTTTGTGAATAATTCCTGCCGCAACATTGACTGTGTTTTCTATTTGATTTCTGAAAATAATCATTTGTTGCGGTTTTTTCAAATCGGTGCCGGCAATGGCTTTATACAAATCGTCTAAGCTATTGACCGGTTTTCCGGCAAAACCCAGAATCACATCGTTCGATTTCAGGTAGTTGCGCAAATGCGAATCGTATGCGGCAACGGCAACCACATACACGCCGCGTTCCGAATCCATTCCGGTAACGGAGCGTTCGCCGAGCGTTTCAAGATTTTTAATTTGTACGCCGTCCCACGTAAGAATATCTGCGCTGCTTATCACAGAATGAAATACCGGTAAAGACATTTGCGGTTTGTCGGCAAGCACTTTCAGACGTTCGGATTGTACGCCGAATTTGTCCATGTCGAAATTCTGAAATCCCATCCGGAACACATGTGTCGATTTGTCGGATATTCGGAAATCGCCGGCGGCAGGATTCACAAATTCCACTCCGGAAACAATCGAATGTTCGTCCGTGCCGTATTCCCGCGCGACGCGGTAAGTGACGCTGTCGGTAAAAATATTGTAATCGATTAAAGCCCCACGGGTATCGTGTCCGGCGGGACGTTCGTAAGGAAGCATCACGATGTTCCGGGTAAATACATTGCCGTTTTCCCTCAGCCAGGCATGGCGGTAAAAGGTGTTGTTGATGAGAATATTATTTTCGACTACCCGATAAAAACCTTCGCGGAGTTTCAATCCGCCGTTGAGGCAGAGATTGTTGTAGATATGATAATTGGTGGAACCGTCGTCCAAGTCGATGTCCCATCCGCGGTCGCAACGGAAGCGGTTGTTGCGGATTTCCACGGTTTTAATCGCGTCGGTCATAATCAATTCCTTGTGTTTGGTGGTCAGGAGCGAATCGAAAGTCTGTCGCACGGGATGCCAGAAACGGTCTCTTCCCCATGAATTGAACGAACCGTGGTCGCCGGTTTCGCGGACGGTATTGAATACGTCGTTAAATTCGAGGATGTGCCCCCCCCACGTACCTTCGCTGATATTGATGCCGGCGCGCGGCGTATCATAAATGGTATTGTGACTGATTGTAATGGATTGACACATGGAAAGTTCAACGCCGGTAATCTGTTTCTCGAAAAGTCCGATTTTGTGAATCAGATTGTCGTGGATCCGGCAATAAGCCGGATAATTGTTCGATTGGGGACCGGGTGTCCGGTCGATTTCTCCGGTAGGTACAAAACTGCGGTATTCGAAACTCGGCGAACGAACAGCCTTTGGGTCGCCTACGAAACAGACGGCACTGGCACCGATATTCGTGAAATGCGTGCCGGAAACTTCGCAATTCCGGTTGTAATTGCTGAAAAAAACCGCGTTTCCACCCACGTTGTAAGCGTTGCAGTTTTTCAGGGCGCAGTTTTCCGCACCTTCAAAGATAACCGCGCCGCCGCGGTAAATCGTCCAGTCGGAGCGGAGCAGCGGTTCGTATGCTTCCATGAACGTGCGAAGGGTTTGCGTCAGGTCGATGCCCTCCAAAGTAATGTTCCTGACGGGATTCGCTTCGCTTCCGCGTAATTCGACCAAGTGTTTGATTTGCGGCGTTTCAAAAACAGCGGTTTTCAAGTCTTCCCCTTGCAAGGGATAGTAGTAAAGCGTCGACTGTGCGGCATCGTAAAACCATTCGCCGGGAGCGTCCAATTCTTCAAAGATATTCTCCACCATGCGATTGTCGGCGTGCAGACCGGATTGCCGGTTGTTTTGCCAACCGCCTTCCAGAGATAAATTTCCTTTTTTATCTTTGCCGGTAATCCGGTAATGAAAATCGCCCCAGTCGCGGATGTGCATGGCATGGAGATACCCTCCGACGGGATTTTTCCACGATTTCACCCTTTCCGGCGATGTGGCATCTGCCGAGGTGCCGTTGAAACGGATGGCAGAGGCATCAAAGTTCGGATAGCGCGCCAAATGGCGTATTTCTCCATTTACCAACAACATATCCATTGTGGGAGCATGGGCTATCTGCGCTTTCAAGATACCGTTTTTATACGGTTTCCATTGCAAGTTGTCCAACACGAAACTCCCTTTGATAACCACTTTTTCGCCCGGGAAAGAACGGATTGTCAATGACTTTTGAGTTGCTTTAGCCCCATCCTCAGGTGTGAAAACGAGGGGTTTGGGAAGTCGGTATGTCGCTTCTCTCAGAAAAACGGTAACGTCTCCCTGCGCCTTACGAGCCTCCGATTGCGCTTTTTCAATCGTTTTGAACGGCGACTGTTTGCTGCCGGAGTTGGAATCGCTCCCCTCCGGTGAAACATAAAGCGTAACCTGAGCGGATAATGAACAGAAACTGAACAAGAACAAGGCAAAATGCCCAAAATTTATTTTTTTCATTTGATGTATTTTTAAAATGATATTTTTCCTTTAACGCTGCAAAGTTAAACATTTTATGCGAAATGTGCAAATTTTTATGAAAAAAAATTAAAGGGGGGAAAGTTACACTCCTACCACCGTAACAGTTTTTCCGTCAAACAATTCTTTTTTCATATATATTTTGTCTTCCCATTTGACTTTGGGGTTACGGTTAAATATTGTTAGCCAGCCTTCTGTAGAACCATAAACATCCATATAACGAGCCGTTTGTTCGATACCATCAGTCAGACTCTTTTCCCCATGCCATATTTTCAGTTCTATTGGATATTTTTCTCCCTCGTAAACGACACAAATATCAAGGCGTCCCCTGCTGGCTGCCATTTCGCGGATAATCTGTCCGCCACCGTTGACGACCCTTTGCAAAAATCCCATCAGTATAAGATGTGGAGCCGCTTCTTTATAATCAAATCTGTTTTCCCAGATTGCGCTGTTTTCGCGCCAGAACTGTTGGAAATCATGCATCAGGAAATCCATGTCTATACGTCCGTCTTTGAAATAGCGAGGCATTTGGTAAGTGACATTTGTTTTTTGAAGTTCGCTCTGCAAAGGCTGATTCAGTGTGCGTATCATTACTTCCGCATAAATTGGATTGGCAGGTTCTGTTTTTTGGGGCGTTTCGCGGATAAGTCCCAAATCGCATACGTATGAAAAATCATCCGTTGTAGGATTTACATATTCTCCCAGTATTACAGGCTCTATCACTTTTCGCACACGCTCTTCCTTCAATCTTTCCAATAGGCTGTCGATATGCGTGTCTCGGCGCAGTATAATGGTCTGAATGGCTTGACTTACAAGGTTTGCCGTAACAGGTTTCGTATAGTCCGATTGCAATATTTTTACAATCACTTCACGTGCAATGGCATTTACGAGCCAGGGCTGTCCCTGCGTTTGTTCATGCACCAAATCAATAGCGTCCTTTTCAAATATTTGTCCGGATTCGTCGGTATGTTGTTTGTATAAAGAGGCGATTTCTTCTTTTGTGAAATTTTTCAGGGTATAAGTTTCCGTAACGATATTAAACGGGCTTGCGCTGCCAAGCGACTGACTGTCGGGACGGACCTTTGCTTTGTAATCCCTGATATTGCGCATCCCGACCAATGCTACCGAATGGATAAATGCACGTCTCGAACGATTATTATAGCCTTCTCGCAGTTGACGCAAAAAGGAAATTAACGTTCCTTCGCTCAAACAGTCCGCTTCGTCGAATAAAATTACTAACGGTTTTTCCAGCAGCATGCAATACAAGGTCAACTCGGTGCCCAGTACATTAGTATAATCACCATAATCCGCCTCTTTCGCAAATTCCGAAGCATGAGGAAGACCGGAAAACAAAATATTTTTCTTTATTGTTTTCACTACCGCCGGTATGCCTGCTTCTATTTCAGCTATACCCTGCATACCTTCCAACGAGCAGTACAAAGTATAATATTTTCCGTCGGCATTGAGTTTGTTTGTCAAATCATCCAGATAAGTTGTTTTTCCGCTTTGACGGGCTGCATGAATCACAAAATATTGCGCCATATCTATCAAGTCTTCTACCCCCCTTAAGCGGGTAGAAGACTCAATCATATAATGTGTTGCCGTGTTGCAAGGACCTGATATGTTAAAATATCTCATAAGCCATCATTTGTTTATACGGCACAAAGGTAGTAAATAATTTGGACTCCGAAAAATTGTTCAACGTTTATTGGAACAAATTTTTTATTTTATCTCAAAAGTCGCAGATACGGCTTCGTCGTCGGAATTACCTCCTGCATAGATGGTATATACGCCGGAAGGAACAACCAATTGGTTCGCTTTTGCATCCCATTTGGCAAATTGGTCAACCGGTATGGATACTTTCACTTCGGCAACGCCTCCGGCTGAGATGGATTTTCGGTCGAATGAGCGTAATTCTTTCAACGGCAGACCGCGATGGGCTTCTTGCGGATATTTGATATATACCTGGCTCACTTCGTCGCCGTCCGTTTTGCCGGAGTTGGTAACTTTCAGTGTTGCCTGAATTGTTTCGCCTGCTTTGTATTCTTTTTTCGGTTCCTTGCCCCATTTGTAACCAAAATGGGTATAACTCAAACCGAAGCCAAACGGATACAATACTGTTCCTTTGAAATATTTATAAGTGCGGTTTAACATACTGTAATCTTCGATATCGGGTAAATCGTCGTCGCTCTGATAGAAAGTAACCGGCAACCGTCCGGAAGGATTGTAATCCCCGAAAAGAACATCTGCAATGGCTGTACCTGCCGATTCGCCGCCATACCAGGAATCAACAATGGCATCGATATTCATCGACTCCCATGCAAAAGAGATTGCACTGCCATTCATCAGTACGAAAATGATTGGTTTGCCGGTCATTTTCAATGCTTTCAACGTTTCTGTCTGTACCTCCGGCAACAGGATGGAAGTACGGTCGCCGCCTCTGAAACCTTCGCTGCGTATATCCATTTCTTCGCCTTCCAAACGGGGAGAAATACCTCCTGCGAAAACGATGACATCGGCATCTTTCACTTTATTCGCAATGGCTGTATAATCCATTTTGGTCAGGTGGTTGGCTGCAAGGCTGATATGTGCGTTGCCTTTGAGTTGTCGTTGTTCCAATTTCAAACGATATTTTTTCCCTTTTTGAACATTCAAAACATAAGCAGCATCGCTTCTTGTTTCGGCGTTCCATCGTTCGGTAACCATTTTTCCGTCGATATAAAAACGGTATGCATCGTCAAATTCAATCTTAAACTCTAACTTTCCATCGAGGGGCGATTCAAATATACCTTCAAAACGCGATGAATGTTCCGTCATGTTTACACCCGGAGCCATCGGTTTGTTATCCTCCTTTTCATTGCTGAAATACACTTTCGGAGTGTAGCCCGTATAAACCGGGTTGCCTTCCAAGTTGATATTGTTGTAAAAAGCAACCGAAAATGCTTTTTCCTTGCCGTCGGGGGAAACGATGTGATTTTCTAAATCCAATTTGGTACTCACATTTTTGTCCACATAATTGCAAACGGCATCATAAATGACTTCGGCATTGGGCAGTTTTTCCTTGATTCCGTCCAAAGGTGTTACGATTTTGGAAGGGAAACCGTTGTAATTACCCAATTGCACTTCCGGATTATTGGCGTTGGGACCTACAACAGCTATCTTTTTAATACTTTTTTTATCAAGCGGTAAAAGACCTTCGTTTTTGAGCAATACGATGGATTGTCTTGCCATTTTCAGGGCATGGTCTTTATGCGCTTTGGCTTCCAAAGCCGTAGAGTCGATTTTTGAATAAGGGTTTTTATTCGCAGGGTCGAACATACCCAGACGGAGGCGGATTTCAAACAAACGGCGCAGGGAAACATCAATTTGCGCTTCGGTAATAAGTCCTTTTTCCACAGCCTGTTTCAACCCTCTGTATGCTTCTCTGCCGCAATCGACATCTGTACCGTGAAATACGGCATCGGCAGCAGCCGCCGGTGCATCGGGATGCGTTTTGTGTGTCCGGTAGAAATTGTCAATTGCACCGCAATCGGAAGTTACATATCCGGTAAATCCCCAGTCGTTGCGGAGAATATCAATCAGCAGTTTATCGCTGCCGCAACAAGGTTGTCCGTCGAAAGCATTGTAGGCACACATGACTCCGGCAACATCGGCATCAACCAATTCTTTGAATGCAGGCAGATAAGTATCCCATAAATCGTAGTCGGAAACTTGAGCGTTGTAGGTGTGGCGACTCCATTCCGGTCCGCTGTGAACGGCATAATGCTTGGCACATGCAGCCGCTTTCAGGTAGATTTTGTTGGTGCCCTGTAAACCTTCCACAAAGTGCGTACCCAAAGTAGTCGTCAGATACGGGTCTTCACCGTAGGTTTCCTGTCCGCGTCCCCAGCGGGGGTCACGGAAAATATTGATATTGGGCGTCCAAAAAGTCAATCCGTGATAATCTTTGTAATTACCTTTAACCTGCGACAGGTTGTAAACGGCGCGACCTTCTTCCGCTGTATAATCAGCCATAATTTTCATGGCGTCCACATCCCAACCGGCAGCCATCCCAATTGCCTGCGGATACACGGTTACCTTATATTCGGTACGTGCAACACCGTGCAAACATTCGTTCCACCAGTCGTAGGCGGGAATGCCCAAATGCTCAATAGCCGGTGCTGTGTTCAACATCTGGTCGATTTTTTCGTCCAGCGTAAGCCTCGAAACGATGTCCGCCGCGCGGTCTTTTACCGATAAAGACGGATTCCGAAACGGATATTCATACTTAGTATTGTCACATCCCGTCAAAGAGATACAAGCGACGGATAAAAATATCCAATAATAATTTGTTTTCATACATATAATAATTAAAATTTATAAAATATTCATTTGTTGTCAATTGCCGTAAAGACATATTCTTTTCCTGCCTCGGTTGGCAAATCGTATTCCACCGTTGACTTTACAGCGGGCGGATTCAATTGTGCTTTTTCCGAAATGACCGGCTTTGGAATGTCGTGTATTTTGAAAAACGGATTGGGATTTATACCGGCTGCCGAGTTCAAAGTTCCATTTTTTGCCAATGTCAGCGTCTGTTCCGAACGAATCCGAAGGTTTCCTCCCAAAAGCGATTTGATTTTAAGTGTTTTCAACTTACCGTTTTCCCATTCGATATGGCTTATCAGGAAGCCGCCTCTTGCGCGCAACCCGCTGATTTTTCCTTTAGCCCAAACATCGGGAAGCGCCGGCAGAATGTGGACAGCACCGTCGTGGCTTTGCATCAGCATCTCGGCGATACCGGCAGTACATCCGAAATTGCCGTCAATCTGGAAGGGCGGATGCGCGTCAAACATATTGGCGTAAGTTCCGCCGCCGTTATATTCCGTCTTTTTATTGTTGGTCAGTTTCAATTGTTCGGTTATCAGTTTGTAAGCGCGGTTGCCGTCTTGGAAACGTGCCCATTGGCACACTTTCCAACCCATCGACCAGCCCGTGGCGGGGTCGCCGCGGTAGTTCAGAGAAGTGCGAGCTGCATCAAACAGTTCGGGAGTGTGGTAAGGCGAAATCAGGTAACTTGGATAATTACCGTACAAGTGCGAAATATGGCGATGTTTGTCTTCCGGATT
Source organism: Bacteroidia bacterium (assembly GCA_025996815.1). Lineage (GTDB taxonomy): Bacteria > Bacteroidota > Bacteroidia > Bacteroidales > Azobacteroidaceae > Azobacteroides. The sequence goes on along the minus strand of BNTT01000017.1, from coordinate 27,331 downwards.
GTCCCAATCAACCAGCCATTCCTGCAACTGGCTGTGTTGCCCGATGTGCATCGGGGCGAGCCGTTCGCGGGCTGCTTTTAGTTCTTTGGCAAAATCGGCGTCAATTCCAAGCACTTCGGTGGCGGAAATCACGTTGGTGAACAGTTCAAACGCCAGTTGATTGTCCATCGTAGTACCATAGGTATTGGTAGCCCGCAGATTTTCCTTGTATTGGAACGAATTTTCGGGCGAATTACTTGGTGCAACAACCAGCCAGTGATGTTCCGGTTCTTCCGTGAGAAAATCGAGCAAAAAGAGGGCTGCACCTTTCATAATCGGATATATTTCAGACAGATAGGCTTTATCTCCGGAATAGAGATAACGCTCCCACAGATGTTCGCTGACCCAGGCTTCGCCGGTCGGCCACATGCCGGAACCCGCAAAATCAATCGGACCGGTCAGTCGCCAGATGTCGGTGTTGTGGTGCAATACCCAGCCGCGCGCTCCGTACATTTCGCGAGCGGTTTCCGCGCCGGTAACAGCCACCTCTTTCACCATGTCGATAAACGGCTGGTGAAGTTCCGACAAGTTGGTAACTTCGGCGGGCCAATAGTTCATTTCAGCATTGATATTGGTGGTGTATTTGCTGTCCCATGGTGCTGCCATCAAATCATTCCATATTCCCTGCAAGTTTGCCGGTTGATTGCCGGGTTGCGACGACGAGATAAGCAGGTAGCGTCCGAATTGGAAATACAGGGCTGCCAGTTGCGGGTCGTTTGAAGTGGCAAATTCAAGAATACGGTCGTCCGTCGGCTTTTTAACGGATTCGGTTTCGCCCAAATCCAATTGCACACGGTCGAAATATTGACGGTAATAGGCAATATGTTCTTGACGCAGTTTTTTGTATTGTTTTTGCAAAGCCGCTTGCATATAATTTTGAGCGCGTTCGTCGGGATTTCCGCTGATGTCGTGATAGTTGTTGAAATTGCTTGCCATGGATATATAAATAGTAGCAGCATCGGCATCACTGAGCGTAAGTTTGTTGTCTTCGGCAGTCAGTTTCCCTTTTTCGGGAACGATTTTCACTTCCGCCGTAAATTTTACCTTGCCTTCCAAACCTTCCTGGTCGCCGGATATGCCTTTCAGAAACAACTCGTCGTTCTGTGCAAAAGTTTCGCTTTTCTGCGGACTGGTGAGCCATGCCGAGAAATTGATTTGTCCTTTTTTCGATGCCGTCAAACGCACGACAATCACCTGTCCGGTGAATGCAGCAAACGTTTCACGCACATATTCCACGCCGGCGATGGTGTAGCGGGTGGTCGAAACGGCAGATGAAATGTCTAATTCGCGGTAATAGGCTTCCGGATTTTCGTGTCCGGGAAATGCGAGGTTCAGGTCGCCCACCGGTTGATACGACATTCCCTGATTGGCTTTGGGAAACATCTTGGCATCCACCAAATTTTGGGCTTCCTTGAATTTGCCGGCGAACATCAGTTTGCGGACTTCCGGAAGTGCTTCCAAAGCGTCTGGATGCATGATTTTGTTCGGTTGTCCTGCCCAGACGGTCTCCTCGTTCAGTTGGAGTTTTTCCTGACCGGTGGTTCCAAACACCATAGCCCCAATCCGCCCGTTTCCCACAGGCAGGGCTTCTACCCACTTTCCGGCGGGTGCATCGTACCATAATTTCATTGCTGCCTGATTCTCTTTTTCCCCGCAGGCACACGCGAGGAGAACGCCGCCTAAAAGCAACGTAAGTGAGCTGTTTTTGAACTTGTACTTCATATAAAAAGATATTTTAAATTTTACAATATTATTATTGGCTGCAAAGATACGACAATAAAAAATGATAGCAATTGTAAAAAAACGACTTTCTTTTGTAAAAAAGCGACTTTTTAAAAGTTTTATGCAAAATCATTTGGTCTGTTCAAAATAATTTGCTTATCTTTGTCGCCTGAATAGAAAATGATGATACGGAATGATACATATCAGATAGGTGCTCATTTTTAAAACATATAAGTTATGAAAAGAATTGTAGTTAGTTTATTTGTGATTCTATTGAGTTGCCGGTTATCGGCACAAACAGAGATTTGGGTAGCGCCCGACGGTAGCGGAACCGCGTTTAGCGAAAGCAGTCCGGGCAGTATTGAGGGCAGTGACTTGAAAGATAAAATCATGTCGCTGAGAAGTGGCGGGGAGAAAGACATCCGCGTCCGGTTGCTGGAAGGAGTGTATCCGTTGGAAACACCCATTACCGTGGACAACGCGATGGCAGGTGATGCTGCGGAAACCCTTACCTTTACGGGTGTTGCCACCAATCCCTGTTCAAACGAAGGCAAAGCCGTTATTTCCGGAGGGCGAAAAGTGACGACCGGTTGGCAATCCGCCGGCGATGGCATCTACAAGGCGCAACTGCCCGCAGGTGCTGCATTCCGGCAATTGTATGTCAATGGCAAAATGGCTATTCGGGCGCGGCATCCCAACCGCGAAAATGACACCGACTATGGTCCCTATTGGCTGGTCAAAAATTTTGGAGCGAGCAATGCGTATATGGTCATTAATTCTTCAGAAATCCAGCAGTGGCGCAATATGGATAAGATTGAAATGGTCATACATCAGGATTGGGTGCACAACAGAACAATGGTCAATTCGTTTGAGCAGCGGGGTAATAATACCCACGTTAACATCCGTTCCCCTCTTACCTATTGGGGGGACACCAATTTACCATACTTTTGGGAAAATTCCCTCGATTTTTTGGATGCTGACGGCGAATGGTATCTCGACGAAACCACCCAAGAATTATACTATAAGCCACGCACAGGGGAAAATATCGAGCAGATAGAAGTGATTTATCCCACCATAGATAGGTTGCTCACCATAGAAGGGACGGCAACTAATCCCGTGCAAAATGTTACGGTTCAAAACATTGAGTTTATATACAGCAATTGGACGGCGCCAAGCATTGTCGGTCTCCGTTCCAATCAAGCCGTGCAACCGTTGGATGGCAACATTCAGGTGGAAACATTGGTGCAAGTCAATTATGCCCATAATGTGTGCTTTACCCACTGTAATATCGTCTGTGCCGGAGCCAATGGACTCACTTTTGCCACCGGAGTGAAAAACAGCGTGATTGAGGCTTGCCGGTTCAATCAAATCTGTGCCAACGGCATTGTAATAGACACGTATAAAGCCACTCAACAATCCGCAGAAAGACTTTGCTCCGACAACACAATTGCACATAACCTCTTCGAGCATTTCGGGACGAATTATGCCAATGGAGTGAGCATCGCCGCTTTTAAGGTAGACCGCCTGACGATGGAATACAATGAAATTCGCTACAGCCGCTATACGGGTTTGCAAATCAACAACGGAAATGATACGTTGCACGACAACACGATACGCTACAACAACATACATCACGTGATGTGGCTGCACAACGACGGCGGCGGCATCTATACGATGGGCTACCAACCCGGCACCCGGATTTATGAAAATTGGGTGCACGATATGGAACGTGGTACTTGGGTAGGCGGAGCGGAGGCGGCAGCCGTATTTTTGGATGACCACAGTTCGGATATTACCGTAGAGAATAACGTTTTTAATTCCATCTTTGCCGGTGTACAAAACAAAGTACGCGAGCAGCAAGATGTCGGTCCAGACAGAAATGCACACGACAACCATATCAGTAACAACGAATCGCAAGATGCCGATATTATGGCAGCCGCCGGACCAAAAATATTTCCCGGCGTAATTACATCGGCTACCCAATCAAGCGACGCCGATTTAAGCAACATAGTTTCCGATGCGGGACCACTCACACCGGCATTTAATACGAATACGGTTGATTATACGCTGCACGTAACCAGTGACATTCAAAAAATCAATTTATTGGGAATCACAACCGACTGTAACGCCGTCATTCTGAATAATCCGCTCGAAAAGCGGCTGGCGGAAGGAAATAATCCAATCACAATCACTGTGATGGCGCAAGACGGAACGACTAAATCCTATTCGGTAGATGTCATGCGTGATTACGCCCCGACCCTATACTCTGTCCTAATCAATGGTAGAGGAGTGCCAAGCAAAGACGTCATGAATTATACCGCTTCTTGCAGCGAAAATGAGGTAACTATCAGCCCAAGCACCTCGAAGTATTGCACTTCAGAAATTTATGCCGATGGCAAGCCGGTAATAATGCCTGTTGCACTCAAGCCGGGAGTAAATCGATTTACCATTCGTGTTATGCCGCCGGAAAACATGCCGTCCAAAGATTATATCCTTGAAATTAGCTATCCCTTGGATTGCGCCGGCACTCAACTTCCGACACTCAGTTCGGAGCCGGTCTTTAAGGTGTATCCCAATCCCGCTCAAGACTACATTACTGTGGAGAATGCCAAGTGGGAAAGTGCGTCTGTCATCACACTCTACAACACAACCGGAGTGAAAGTACGGACGCATCCGGTTGCCGGTTTGAAAACAGTCATAAACACAAGCAACCTTCCTGCCGGAATTTATATTGTCGAATCAGGGAAACAAACAACAACGATTATAATACAATAAACAACAGTTTCGCAAAAAAAAAGAGACTTTCTTTTGTAAGAAAGTCGCTTTTTTACAATTATTATCATTTTTTATTAGCGTACCTTTGTCGGCGAGTAATAAAATTTTAAATTTAAAGATATGAGAAAAACAACAGTATTAATGGCGGTAATCATGGCATTACCGATTTTTGCGCAGACAGACAATCTGCCCATGACCGGAGGGAAATACAAACCCACCGATGAGTCTTTGAAACAGTACAAATGTCCCGAATGGTTTCGCGATGCCAAGTTTGGCATCTGGTCGGTATGGGGACCCATGGCAGTTCCACGACAGGGCGACTGGTATGCGAAAGCGATGTATTCAGGAGAATCGTTCGATTGCGCAAAGGATAAGTATCAGCAGGCAAGCAGGCAGTACAAATATCATTTGGAGCATTACGGACACCCTTCGGAATTTGGCTACAAAGACTTGATTCCCTTGTGGAAAGCCGAAAAATGGAATCCCGAGGAATTGATGAAACTCTACAAAAGAGCGGGTGCCAAGTATTTCTGCACCATAGCCACCCATCACGACAATTTTTTTCTTTGGGATTCCAAACTTCATAAATGGAATGCAGTGAATATGGGACCGAAAAAAGATGTAGTAGGAATATGGAAAGAAGCAGCCACCAAAGAAGGTTTGTATTTTGGCGTAACCGAACATCTCGGCGCCAGTTACAATTGGTTTCAGGTGGCTCACGGGGCAGACCAACTCGGACCACAGGCAGGCATACCTTACGATGGCGCCAACCCCGAATATTGGGATTATTATCATAAACCCTCCCTTTCCGGCGATGGCGGCTGGCTGACCAACAATCCCGAAAGGCAGCGCGAATGGTACGACCGCATCAAAGAATTGGTGGACAATTATCATCCCGATTTGTTGTATTCCGACTGCGGTTTGCCGTTTGGCGATGTAGGCAGAACGATGATAGCCCATTACTACAATCAGGATGCCAAACGGAAAGGCAAAGGCGTTGTTTACAACTGCAAGGAAGAATCCAACAGCCGCTGGGTGCGCGACTACGAACTGGGTGTTGCCGAAGGCATCAGCGAACACCCCTGGCAAACCGATACAAATCTGGGCGACTGGATTTACCGCGAAGGCATGGATTTCAGAACCGCTCCCCAAGTCATTCAGATGTTGATTGATATTGTCAGCAAAAACGGAAACCTCTTGCTGGATGTAGTTCAAACGCCCGAAGGCGATATTGGCGAAACGCAAACGCAAATTCTGGAAAGCATCGCCGAATGGATGCAGGACAATGGAGAAGCCATTTTCGGCACTCGCCCGTGGAAAATTTACGGCGAAGGACCTTCGATAACGGAAGCGCAGGAAAAAGGACAGTTTCACGGAATCAAAGATGTTCGCAGTTACAAGCAAGGCGACCTCCGCTTTACCGCCAAAGGCAAAACCATTTACGCCTTCTGTATGGAGAAACCCGAAGGCGACATTCACATATCCTCGTTGGCTTTAAAGACGGCTACCGGACACAAAGTGTCATCAATCAGCTTGCTGGGCAGCAAAGAAAAAATAAAGTGGACACAGAATAATGACGAAATAGTGATTCAACGACCGGCACAATTGCCGAAATACAATACCGTGGTATTTGCTATCAAATAATAATGACAGACATGAAACAAAAAGTAGTAAGCGATTTTATCGCCACTCCGCGTATCGCAAGATTGTGGAAGCGCAGTACCGATTTGTCCAAAGGTGGCAAACGTAATGTTTTGGTGGACAATCCTGAATTTCTCGTATATCACTGGAGCGGTCACAGTGCGGGATTTTCGCCTGCAACCGGAGAGATGGCGTTGGAAGACAGTGAACGTATTAACGTTGGCGACCATAATTGCCGTGTCGATATCGGCACAGCCTATCCGTATGCCAAGGAGATGCCTTCCAAAGTGGAAGGATTTGAGTATTCCGCTTTCAACTGGGCAAAGGACTATGCGTTTTTTCTCGACCACAGTCCTGCGGAAGTCTATCCGGATGAGATTATCTGTAGCGAGTTTCACTGGCAGTTAGACGAGGCGCGAAAATTCGTCTATCCTCCCGAAGTGACGGATTTGGGATTTGAATTGCGGCAGTTGGGAGCAGGCGGCACCAGTTTAGCCCACACTTGTCCCGACCTTTCTATCGGATTGAATAAAGGCTGGACAGGTCTGCTGTCGGACGTGAAAGCAAGTTTGGAAAAATGGAAGGCATTGGGCAATGAGGAACGCATCAATTATTTGCAGGCGCAGGTGTTGGTAGTGGAAGCGATTATCCGCTTTACTCGCCGCCATGCCGATAAAGCGACAGAACTTGCAGGTAAAGAAACCGACCAGGCTCAAAAAATACTGTATCAAAAAATCGCCGTCAACATGTTGCAATTAGCGACGGGGAAACCGGAAACTTTTGAACAGGCGGTACAGTTTATTCAACTCTTTCAAGTGGTGGAACGCATCAACGGTCATGGCAATGGATATGGACGGCTCGACCAATTGCTGATTGATTTCTACCGGAAAGATATAGCCGACGGAACTTTGACCAAAGAGGAAGCCAGAAATCTGTTAGCCGAATTGTATCTAAAATATGGCGGCAACTATTTTTCGTTCGGCGGTCGCAACGAAGATGGAAGCGATGCCACCAACGAAGTGAGCTGGGTAGGTCTTGAAGCATACGACATGCTCGGCGGTTACAATCATTTAGGTGTGATGTGGCATCCCGACATGAATCCCGCCTATTATACTTATGCCTGCGATGTAGTAACCCGTCATGGCTGTGGCGTACCAACGCTTGTAAGCTACGACGTGATGCGCGACAGCGAACTCTACAGCGGCTATCGTTACGAAGACGCATGGAATGTCAGTTACAGCGGTTGCCAGTGGTATTGCGCCGTAGGAAGCGAATACAGCGACCACGACCTGAATTGTCTTGTCCTGATAACGCCAATGCTTCGCGCAATAGATGTGGCAGAGAAAGAAAGCATCAATGATTTTGAAACATTTTGGCAGATTTACGAACAGGAAGTGGAAAAAACAGCCGCCGCATTGGTTCATTTCAAAAATAAGGTTTATGAATGGCAAAGTCGCGTGTGGCCCGAAATGGTAACAACGCTGTGCATGAAAGATGCCATCGAAAAGGGGTTGGACATTACCGCTATCGGTGGTGCCCGCAACGCTTACACCTCTGTCAATGTATTGGGCGTTCCCAATGTGGTGGATTCTTTGTATGCCATCAAAAGGGTCATCTTCGAGGAGAAAAAATATACGCTTTCAAACTTGAAAAAGGCAATAGCCAACAACTGGGAAGGCGATGAGATTTTCCGGCAAATCATGCTGAAACAGGAGAAATTCGGTAACGACTTCGATGGAGTGGATGCCATCCACATAAGAGTCGCCGACAACATACTTAAAACATTTGCCACCAAAAGAAATATCAAAGGGTTTAACTTCCGACCGTCGCTGTTTCAATACATGGGACATACCTACGCCGGTCCCATGCTGGGAGCCACGCCTGACGGCAGACTTGCTCAAGAACCGGTTGCCCACGGCTGTAATCCGATGCACGGACGAAACACCGAAGGTATTACCGCGACGGCGAAATCGTTGCTGAAAGTGCCGTTCCACAAGTATCAGGGAGGCAGTTTGCAAATTGAACTACAACCGAAATTTTTCGATGGGCGGGAGCGTAAGGGCGAATTTATTGAGAAGTTTTCCAAGGCTTACATGAAAAACGGAGGAATACAAATCAACTTTAATGTCATTGACTTGGAAAAACTGAAGCAAGCGGTTGAAGAACCGGAAAATCCGGAATATGCCGACATAGTGGTGAAGGTAACCGGCTACAGTGCCCATTTTGTTGTGATGGACAAAGAGTTTCAAAAGGAATTTGTAGCCCGTGTAAACTATGAGGCAGTATGAGCAAAACCGGATTGGTATTTGACATTCATCGAGGGACAACACATGATGGTCCGGGTATGCGCACAACAATATTCATGAAAGGATGTCCGTTGCATTGCGAATGGTGTCATAATCCGGAAAGTTTAAGCCGAGAGCCGGAAACTCAGTGGATTTCACGCAAGTGTATTGGGTGTAATATCTGTGTTGAATCCTGTGTAAGCCATGCACTTACTTTCGACGAAACAGGTGCTACTATCAATACGACAACTTGCGAACATTGTCGGCAATGCGTAAAAAACTGTCCGACCGGTGCGCAAACGCTGATTGGCAAGTATTGGACGGCGGAAGAATTGGTAAAGGAAGCCTGTAAAGACTCCCTGTTTTTTGGCGAATTTGAAGGGGGCGTTACCGTTTCCGGCGGAGAGCCGTTGCTGCAATATGAATTTGTACACGAATTTTTGCAATTGTTAAAGCAGAAGGGAGAAAATACCGCATTGGACACCAGTGGTTTTTCTTCCCCCAAAGCATTGGAAGTGGTATATCCGTATGTGGATATATTCCTGTATGACATAAAATTCATAGACCGCGAACTCCACCAGAAACATACAGGCGTTGACAATAATCAAATTCTGAAAAACTTCCAATGGCTCGTCCAAAAAAGCAAGAATGATACGAATAAACGCATCCGGATACGTACTCCGTTAATACCGGGTGCAACCGCTATGGTAGAAAATATACAGCAGATAGGCGAATTTTTGAGAAACAATTTGGCGGATGAAATCGAATGTTGGGAGTTGTGCGCGTTCAACAATGTCAGCAGGGATAAATATGCAAGAATGCGCTTGGACTGGTTGTATTCATCTACTCCGTTGATGAGCGAAAAAGAGATTGATACGTTGCGAAAAACGGCGCAAATATACTTGCCGCAAAAGGTGTTATCAACGGGGTTGTCGGCAAAATTTTAGAAAAAGTCGTTTTCTTACAAAAAAAAGTCGTTTTTTTACAATGATTATCATTTTTATTTCCGTACATTTGCAGAAAATTTTAAAAATAAAAAAATATGAAAAGTATTATTAAATTGATGATTGCCGTTCCATTGATGTTGATGCCATCAGTTATGTCGGCTAAAAATGAGAGTACTGAGCCGATACGTATCTCGGCACAACAACGAGTTCAGTCTGAACTCGACCCAACGGGTTTGTGCATAACGAACCGTATCGAAAACTGGAAGCCGTCTGAAACGGCGATTATCGTCTGCGACATGTGGGACAAACACTGGTGCAACGACGCGACGACAAGAGTAGCCGAATTTGCACCGGTATTGGACAAGGTTCTGACGATTGCACGCAATAAAGGCGTGACCATCGTACATGCGCCGAGCGACTGTATGGATTTTTACAAAAACAGTCCGGCACGCAAAAGAGCCTTACAATACATGGACAAGAAAATTGCCGCCATTACCAACAGTGGTGGCAAGCTACCTTCCGAAGAAAACGCTGCATGGCCGATTGATGATTCGGATGGAGGTTGTGAAAGTAACAAGGAACCTGACAATCACCATGTATGGTCAAGACAAATTGCCACCCTTACCATCGACGAAAGCAAGGATTTGATTTCGGACAACGGAGCGGAATCGGCATCCTATTTCAAGAAAAAAGGCATCAAAAACGTAATCCTGACCGGCGTTCACACCAATATGTGTGTAGTTGGTCGCAGTTTCGCACTTCGGGCAATGAAAAAAGTAGGAATGAATGTAGTCCTGATGCGCGACATGACCGATTTGATGTACAATCACGAAAAAGCACCGTTTGTAAACCATTTCTCCGGATTGGATTTGATGGTAGAATACATTGAAACTTATATATGTCCGACCATCGTGTCCTCTGATTTTACCGGCGAAAAACAATTCAAATTCAAGGGCGACACCCGCAAACGCATTGCTTTCGTGACAGCAGAAAGCGAATACCGCGCCAATCAACGCCTGCCGGAATTTGCACACGAACTGACATTGAAAAATATTCACTGTGATTTTGCATTGGGAATACCTATTATGAGCGAAGCAAAAAAAGACGCTGATGCCAAAGTCAAAGCCGAATACGCCGCTTACGGAATGCCGATTGAACCGAAAGGAAATACGCTGCCTCCGTCACGCCACAATCTGGAAAATCTTCAAATACTGGAAGACGCCAATCTTGCCGTAATTTTCATTCGCCGCCGTGCGCTTGAACCGGAAAAGATGAAAGCAATCAAGGATTATGTGACAAGCGGACGTCCGTTGCTGGGCATTCGCACCGCATCGCACGCTTTTGATGCAAAAGCCAATGTTCCCCGCAGTGGCGGCGGTATTGAAACTGCCAAGGAAAATGCGTCCGACCTGTTGGCGCAATGGCCTGATTTGGATAAGGATGTATGGGGTGGTAATTATAAAGGACATTACGGTCATTTGAAAACAGGCACCGATGTTACGCTTGTTCCCGGCATGGAAAACCATCCGATATTGAAAGACGTTACGCCGTTTAACAGCCCGAACTGGTTGTATCAAAACCGTCCGCTGCGCACCGACAAAGCGCAGGTATTGCTGTTGGGCAGTAACCCCGGCGTACCCAATGAACCGGTACTGTGGATTAACGGCAAAAACGTGATATACACCTCGCTCGGACATTGGGACGACTGGAAAATAGAAAGTTTCAAAACGCTGATGTTCAATACCGTAAATTATCTTTTGAGTAATAAATAATAAATTAAATAATATGTTAAGACGTGATTTTTTAAAGACAAGTGTGGCAGGAACGATTGGATTGACGTTAGGAACCAATACGTTATTAAGTGCCTCGTGCGTAGGAGCCAATGACAAAATTGTGCTTGCGCTGGTAGGATGCGGCGGTCGTGGGCTGGGTTGCATCATCAATTGTTGCAAAATAAATAAAAATGTTGAAATCAAGACGGTGTGCGACGTCAACAGGACAAAACTCGCCAAAGCGGTGGATTCTGTGGAAAAAGAACTCGGCTATCGTCCGACACCGGTCGAGAACATGAAAACGATATTCGACGACAAAGATGTGGATGCCGTTTGGGTGGCTACGCCGGAGCATTGGCATACGCTGGCTGCGATATGGGCATGTCAGGCAGGCAAAGACGTTTATGTGGAGAAAAATCCGACCATCAACATTTGGGAAGGACGCAAATTAGTGGAAGCGACAGCCAAATATAAACGTATCGTACAGGTAGGTTTTCAAAATCGTAGCGCATCGTATGCCTTTTCTGCGCGTGATTACATCAAAAGCGGCAAATTAGGTAAGATTGTTACTGTAAAGTGTTACAACATGCTGGGTGGCAGCAAATGGGAAGAAGCACCCGAAACGCCCGTTCCGGCATGGCTTGATTGGGATAAATGGCTTGGTCCGGCACCCATGCGTCCGTTCAGCCCCTCTATCGTGGAAGAAAACAGTCGCGGCGGTTGGCTAAGTTATTGGGCGTACAGCGGCGGCAAACTTGCCGACGACGCTTCGCACGTAATGGACCTTTGCCGTTTGGTTATCGGTGACCCGGGTCATCCGAAATCTGTTTATGGATGGGGAGGAAACAATGCATTCGGCGGAAGTTGTGAAACGCCTGAATTTCAAACGGTTGTTTACGACTTTGATGATTTTTCCCTGACTTGCGACAGTGCAAGTGCCACCAATTATATGTACAAAACGCCGGGCGATATTCGCAATGATATAACGAGATTCCCCAACTGGCGGAATAATTCTACCCGCACGGAGATTTACGGAACCGAAGGGCTGATGTATCTCGGACGTCACGGCGGCGGCTGGCAGGTGTTGGGTCCCGACAACGAGATTGTCGCACAGGACGGCGGCGTTTTCCCGGACAACGAACACCAGACAAATTTCATACAATCCCTCCGCAACCGTAAGAAACCCAACGGCGATGTGGAAGAATGTCACCGCAGTGCTACCTTGGTTCACCTTGGAAATATCGCTTACCGGACAGGCAACAAACAGTTGATTTTCGACCCGGCAACCGAAAAATTCCTCAACAGCGAGCAGGCAAATATCCTCGCAAGAGGTGCCTATCGTAAAGAATATGAAATCCCTGAAAAAGTATAAACAATGAAAGGAGCAAATGATAAGGTTGTCCTCGCATTAATCGGCGCAGGAGGTCGCGGAACGCAGGTAATCCTCAGTATCAAGCAGAACGCCGCCAATGTGGAAGTGAAATACGTATGCGATGTGGATGCCGAACGTGGCGGAAGTGTCATACAGGAATTGGGCAAGTTGCAGGGCTACGAGCCGAAGAGAGTGTCGGACATGCGGCAAGTCTTTGACGACAGGGATGTGGATGCCGTGGTCATTACTACGCCTGAACATTGGCACGCCTTGGCAACGGTGTGGGCATGTGAAGCCGGCAAGGATGTGTATGTAGAGAAAAATGTATGTCTCTCGCAGGAGGAAGGCAAAAAGATGGTTGAAGTTGCCGCACGAAACAAGCGAATTGTTCAGTGCGGCACACAAAACCGCAGTGCGGATTATGCACTTGCGGCAAAGAAGTATATTGCGTCAGGCGAATTGGGTGCTATCGTTACCGTAAAGGCATATTGTATGCTGCCCGGTACACGCGAGTGGATTATGAAGCCCGACACTCCTGTTCCGGAAGGACTTGATTGGGACAGATGGCTGGGACCTGCCGAAGCGATGCCTTATAATGTATCGCGCCATAAAGCATGGTCGGATTGGTGGGCTTATTCGGGAGGTGCAGCTATGTCGGGTGATGCCTCGCATGTGATTGACCTTGCGCGTATAGCACTGGGCGACCCCGGCTTGCCTCAGACAGTGTTTTGCGCCGGTGGAAGAGTGATTTTCAACGATAAACGCGATATTCCGGACAATCAAACGGTCGTGTTCGATATGGGCGATTATCCCATCAGCCTCGAATCGTCGCAATACGGTAATTATATGTACAAAACGCCGCAGGAAGTGCGTTTCAGCGAAAAATTCCCCGAATGGCGCAACAACTCCACCCGCATTGAGATATACGGCACGAAGGGTTTGATGTATCTGGGACGGCATGGCGGAGGATGGCAGGTTTTCGGTGAAGACTGGAAATTGTTGTCCGAAAAATCCGGATATTTCCCCGACGAAGTGCATCATCGCAATTTCATTGATTGCATCCGTTCGCGGAAAACGCCCAATGCGCCGATTGAACAGGGTGTTGTCAGTGCAGCGATGATTAACCTTGCCAACCTGTCTTACCGTTCGGGCAAAAAAATGCTTGAGATTGATACGAAAACGGGAGTAATCACAAATAATGAAGATGCCGCCGCATTGGACAAAAGGTCGTACAGGGCAGGTTATCCTTTGTTGAGTTAGATATAAGAGTTAAGATGCGAAAATTTTTGAACAAAAAAGTCATAGTGATTGCGGCAGCCGGTTTGCTGATTGTTGCAGGATTGGTTGTGTGGCGGGTGATTGCAAGTACCGCCAACAGGGTTCAGATAGAGGTCAATATCCATATCAACAAGCAGGCGGTTTATCTTTCCACGTATGCCGAGCCGCCTCAGTTTGCAATATGGCTGGAAAATCCGGAAAACGGCAAATGTCAGTTGGTATTTGTTACCTACCGGGTGAGCCGCGGCGACTGGGAAGGAAAATCGGATGTGCCGGTAGCCCTGCCTCGCTGGAGCAGCATTTTTCGGGACAAAAATGCCAAGCAGGCAAGAAGCGACGAGGAGATAGTGGTATCGGGAGCAACACCCAAAGACGAGTATTTTCGTGTGAGGGCGGAGGTGAAGCCGGGCTCGAAATGGATATTGTGGATGGAAATGAATCTGGCAGGCGATTACAATGAGTTTTACCCGCAGTTCAACCGCATAACGATGGAGGAAGACGAGTTCTCCTGCGGGCAGCCTGCGCTGCTGTACAGGGCAGATGTCGAGGCTACGGAAGGGGCTGAATTTATCCCTTCCATCTCCAATATGTCACTATGGAACGAAGGGACGAACACGCTTGTGCCCGTCGATTCGACCATCACTACCGCGCAGACGGTCTTCGACAAAATATCCGTTAATCTTGTCAAGCCCAAGCCGGTAATTATCAATACAAAAAAAATAGAACAACAAGAAATAATAAAATGAAAAAGTTATTCACATTTTTTGTATCGGTTGCCATGCCAATGTCGCTATGCGCTGAAACATGGTATGTTTCCAACAGCGGGTCGGATGAACATTCGGGCAGTAGTAATCAACCGTTTCTAACCATCTCCAAGGGAGCGGAAATGGCGCAACCCGGCGACACGGTTTTTGTGTTTGCCGGTATTTACCGCGAGCGGGTATCACCTCCGCGCGGAGGCGTGGAAGGTCAGCCGATTGTATATTATGGCGAACCCGGCAAACGAGTGTATATCAAAGGCTCGGATGTATATACCGACCAATGGGAAGAGTTACCCAACGGTATTTATGCGGCAGATTTAAACAAGATGAGTTTTACCGACGACTGTTATTGGGACAGTGCCAATCCGTTCCAAGTCGGGTCGTCGGCTACGCCTTATTCCGGCAATATTGCAACGAATAAGCCCGGTAGCGGGTACACTTTGGGGCAGGTGTTTGTAGAAGGAGAGCCGTATATGCAACGTCCGTATCAGAGCCAAATAAATATTGAAGGCTGTTGGTGGTACGACCCCGCTGAAAATGCGGTACGGGTACGTTTCAAAAACAACCATTCCACCAACAGCAAGGTGGAAATCACTACCCGGCGACGGATATTTGCACCGCATCAAAAAGCATTGAATTACATCCATGTGATAGGCTTTATTATGGAACATTGCGGCAATCAGTTTCCCGATGGTTTTTGGAGGAGTACAGAAAAACAAAACTCGCAGGCGGGTGCTTTGGGGCTGCGTGCCGGAAATTACTGGCTGGTGAAGAACAATGTGGTACGCTATGCCGCAGGCATAGGCATTGATTGCGGTGCTCTGTGGCAAAACAATGAGCGGGACGAGCAACCCGAATGTTGGCGGGCTGTCGGAAACGTCATCGAAAACAATTACTTGCTTGACAACGGCAGCAACGGAATAGCCGGTACGCATACCGGAAGTATGGTGGTCAGAGGCAATGTGGTGATGTACAACAATAACTATCGGTTTGGTTCCAATATTTACGAGCAGGCAGGCATGAAGTTTCATAATTTAGAAAAGGGTCTGATAACGGAAAACTATGTAGCCAACAATTTTACTTACGGAATATGGTTAGACAATCTGTTTCCCGATGCACGTATCACCCGCAATGTCATAGTGAATAACGAACGGGCGGGTATCTTTTTGGAATTGGCCGATTATGATTTCGGCAGCGTGTTGATTGACCATAACGTTGTCATGAATAACAAAGAAAATCAGATATATATGCACGACGCCGGAGGAGCATTGTATGTCAATAATCTAATATCCGGCAGTGTAGGGAATGAAACAAGCGTCGTGATTCGCAACATGACCGACCGGAGTGCAAGAAATGACAAAAATGCTTTTTACAACAATATGTTCTGTAATAACGTCATCAATTACAGCATTCTGTATCCGATAGCCAAAGGAGGCGAGCAGCGTTTTCTTGGCAATCTCTACGATAATGAGAACAGGGTGATGCACATTAATAATTACTGCGATTCGCCCAATAATCCGTTCAGCAGTAATGAATTTAATACACAAATGGCGAGCGAACTCGGAGCATCGGTCAGCGATTTGGTCAGTCAGAAAGTTTTGGCGAACAATTTAGCCAAACTAACGCCCGAAGAATGGAAAACATTCTGGTCGGCTCATTCGACACAGGGCGACAGTGATTACGAAATCCTGACCGGACTGTCGGCTGTGTTCATACCCGAAACTCAAACCGTCAGTTTGACCGTTCCCGGAACAGTATCGCAACGTTTAAATGACCGTTGGGATACGGATTATAAAGAAAAGTACCAACTGACCGAATCGCAGGCATATCCGGGACCTTTCGACAATCTGACAACAGGGACAAACGATTATCAGTTGTTCCCTCCGATAGAGATTTTGCAAAGAGCGCAACTGCCGGGCGAACCATTGCCGGGTGAAGTCACAGGAGTGGAAAGTCCTAAAACAACAGGAATGCCCCCTGCAACGCTCTATCCCAACCCCGGCGACGGACATTTCACCTTGAAATTTGATGCACCTGGTGCTTACCATGTCACCATCAGTGATATATCCGGACGCAATCTGTGGAACGCAAACTTACACGATACGGAAAACCGGATAGACATCAGCAGTTATCCCGCCGGCATTTATTTGTTGGCAATCAATTCCGGCGGCAAACAAAGCGTGATAAAAGTTATAAAAAAATAAACTTATAATATAAAATAACATGAGAGTCTTCTTTCTTACAACAGTTACTGTTTTATGCGCTGTTTCCTGTCAGACAGCCCCAAAAGCCGACATCAACATTGATTCGGTTGCCTCGTCCAAAGGGACGGAAGTGTTTCAACCCGATTGGGACAACCTCGCGGAAAACTACCGGTTTCCCGAATGGTTTTGCGACGCCAAGTTCGGTATTTTCATCCATTGGGGTGTATATGCGGTTCCGGCGTTTGGCAACGAGTGGTATTCGCGCAACATGTACCGCAAGGATTCGCCGGAATACAAGCATCACTTGGAAACCTACGGCGAGCATACTAAATTCGGATACAAAGATTTTATTCCGATGTTCAAAGCCGAAAAATTCGATGCTACCGAATGGGCGGCGTTGTTCAAAGCATCCGGCGCAAAATACGTCGTGCCTGTTGCCGAACATCACGATGGATTTTCTATGTATGACAGCGATTTAAACGAATGGAACGCCGTAAAGATGGGTCCGGGAAAAGATATTATCGGCTTATTGAAAGCGGCGCTTGAAAAAGAAGACCTCATTTTCGGGCTGTCCACCCACCGCGCAGAAAATGCGTGGTTCTTCAACGGTGGCATGGATTTCCCTTCGGATGTGCAGGATACAACGATTACCCTTTATGGCGGCAGACTCAAACCCGACAACACCCAAACCGATGCCGTAGCAAGGGAATGGCTGACGCGCACTTATGAACTTATCAACAAATATCAACCGAAACTAATCTGGTTCGATTGGACGGTTAATGATTCTGTGCTAATGCCGTATTTCAACAAGTTCATGGCATACTATTATAACAATGCTTTGGACTGGAACGAACAGGTGGTGGTCAATACCAAGCAGGGCTATCCGACCAACGTGCAGGTATGGGATATGGAACGTGGAAAATCGGATAAGATGATGAAATTTCCATGGCAAACGGACACTTCCGTAGGCAAAAAATCGTGGGGTTACATCGACGGAGAAGAAAACAAAACGCCCGGACAAATCGTCCACGACTTGGTGGATATTGTCAGCAAAAACGGAAATCTGCTGTTGAATATCGGTCCGAGAGCCGATGGAACCATCACCGAAGAACAAACCGACATATTGCTCTCAATCGGCAAATGGTTGAAAATCAACGGCGAAGCGATATACGGCACTCGCCCTTGGAAAAAATTCGGCGAAGGCGAAACGCAATCCACCGCCGGCACATTCACCGATAATGAGGCGATTCCCTACACCGCACAGGACATTCGTTTCACGACCAAAGACAATGATTTTTATGCCATTGTCTTGAATTGGAACGATAAAGGAACCATCATTCAATCGTTGGACAAAACGGCGATTGCCGATGCAAAAATCCTGAATGTTCAACTGTTAGGCTCGGATGAAAAAATCGAATGGCAACAGACCGACAACGGTTTGAAACTCTCTTTCCCAAAAACGAAGCCCTGCGATTATGCTTATGCGTTCAAAATCAGTTTTGACAAAAAAGTGGGCGAACAGTTGGAGTCGGAAGCCTCAAACGAAACTTTGAAACATGGAGGTTAATCCTCTATCAAACAATAATATTCACTTAATACATAAATGTTTATGGAAAATAAAAATTCAGGTTACAAACAGCAGGAATACAAAATTCCTGTCAAACGTTACTGCCAGACATTACAGTTGAAAAATGATCCGGCTTTGATTGAAGAATACATCCGAATACACAGCGAGCAGTATGCTTGGCCCGAAATTCGGGAGGGAATCCGTTCGATTGGTATTTTGGAAATGGAAATTTTCCAAATCGGAAATCAACTTTTTATGATAGTTGAAACGCCTCTCGATTTTGATTGGGAAGAAGCCTTTACACGATTAGCCCAACTCCCGCGTCAGCAGGAATGGGAAGAATTTGTTGCTCGCTTTCAATTGTCAGACCCAAAGGCATCGTCTTCCGAAAAATGGCAATTGATGGACCGCATTTTTTATTTATACAAATAAACACATAAACAAATGAAAAATAAAAACACATACATCGTCCCCTTGGCACTGATTTTCAGCCTGTTCTTCATCTGGGCAATCAGCAGCAATCTCTTGCCGACCATGATTCGGCAGTTGATGAAAACATTTGAGTTGTCGGCATTCCAAGCCTCGCTGACGGAAGCATCGTATTGGCTTGCCTACTTTATTTTCCCGATACCCATCGCTATGTTTATGAAGCGATACAGTTACAAGGCAGGAATCATTTTAGGTTTGTTGATTGCGGCGTTGGGAGGGCTTTTGTTCTTTCCTGCCGCAGAAATTCGGGAGTATTGGGCATATCTCACCATTTTCTTTATTGTGGCAACCGGAATGTGTTTTCTGGAAACGGCTGCAAATCCGTATGTAACGGTATTGGGAAATCCCGACACTGCCTCCCGTCGCCTGACCTTGGCGCAATCGTTCAATGGTTTGGGCGCTTTTATTGCTGCGATGTTTTTGAGCCGCTTGGTATTGAGCGGAGATAACTACTCCCGCGCAGACATTCCGGCAGATTATCCCGGCGGTTGGGACGGATTTGTACAGGTCGAAACCAATTCGATGAAACTGCCGTATCTGCTACTTGCCGGTGTTTTGGTGCTGATAGCCCTTGTCTTTATCTTTTCGCATCTCCCTAAAATCAAGGAAGGCGACAAGGAAGAAGGCAATATTAAGGGCGAAAAACTCATTGATTTCAGCGTTTTCAAACATTCCCATTTGCGTTGGGGAGTGATTGCGCAATTTTTCTACAATGGCGGTCAAACCGCTATCAACGCCATGTTTCTGATTTATGCCTGCAAATATGTCGGATTAGAGGAAGGCTCGGCGATTACTTTCTTCGGCTATTACATGCTGGCATTTTTGGCAGGGCGTTGGATAGGAACGCTCTTGATGGTAAAATTCAAACCGAAGAATATGCTGGTCGTGTATGCGCTTGTCAATATCGTGTTATGCGGCGTGATTATCGGATTTGGCGGAATGATTGGCTTATATGCCATGCTGGGCGTGTCGTTCTTTATGTCAATCATGTATCCAACCCAGTTTTCGCTGGCATTGAAAGGCTTAGGCTCCAAAACAAAAAGCGGCTCGGCATTTTTGGTCATGGCAATAGTCGGCAATGTCATCTTGCCCCCGCTCACCGGACGTATCATGGATGCGTTTCCGGCATTCTATCAAGTGGCATACATCGTTCCGCTTATTTGCTTTATTTTTTGCGGATATTACGGATGGAAAAAGTCTGAACCATGATTTTAAATGTGAAAACAAAGATTATTTTTTTGAGTTTAGCCTTGTCCGCTTTAATGAATATAAGTTACGGGCAAGTGCCAATCGAACGGTACAAACAGATGCAACGCGAACTGGCTACCGGCTGGAACACGTGGGATACCCGCAGCGTATTGACACACGTATTGCTTCCGTACGGGATTGCCGTTGATTTGAATCTGACGAATGCCGGCGGCGACCGGGTGAATACGTTTCAAATAGGCGACCGGAAAAAGGATTCCCCCGTTATGCACCCGGGAGCGCACACCTACGACGGCACTTATACGGACATCACCCTTGAATGGAAAGGGCAGAAACTGCGCGTTCAAAGTGCGGCGGAAGGATTGAAAAACATTATCCTCATAACTCCGCTCGAAGGAAACACTCGCGGAGGACGCTTGATTGTCGCTCCGAAAGCCGTTTGGTTCAGAGCCGCCAAGGTGGAAGTAAAAGAAAACCGGTTTTCGCTTGGTTTGGATGCCACTACTCCGGAAATACCTGATATACAGGGCATTGTCAGCGGCGACAGCCCGGAAGAAAAAGACAGGGAAATCAGCGTTTCTACCGATAAACCCGTCGTTATCTCCTGCAATGCCGATATGACACCGGCAGAAGCAAAAGTTTTTATACAGGCACACGCCGATGCTTTTGTCGAAAAAAACCGTAAAAAATTCGGCAACTACTACGAGGTTTACAATGCCATGCAAAACGTTGTGGCTTGGGATAATATCTACGACCCGACCATTGGGCGGGTGATTACGCCCGTGAGCCGGATATGGAATGTCAATTGGAGTTCCAATCCCTCTATGGGCGGCTTCGTGCTGTTTTGCTGGGATACCTATTTCGCCTCCATGATGCTCGCTACCGGAAACAAAGAATTAGCTTACGCCAATGCTTTTGAAATCACCGATGCCGTGACGGAAAATGGATTTGTTCCCAATTTTTACGCCGTCAACAACTACAAATCGCGCGACCGTTCGCAACCGCCCGTCGGCTCGCTTGCCGTGTGGAATATTTACCGAAAATACAAGGAAAAATGGTTTCTGGAATTGGTTTACGACAAACTGCTGACATGGAATCGCTGGTGGGACAAAAACCGCAATATCGACGGACTTTTGTGCTGGGGCAGTTCGCCGTTTGAAAAAGTGACCTACCGCTATTGGGAATACGCAGGCGTGAACGCAACTTTCGGCGGAGCGTTGGAATCCGGCTTAGACAATTCGCACATGTACGACAACGTACCTTTTGATGAAGAAAAACATACACAGAAACTGAACGACGCGGGATTGTCGGGACTCTACATTATGGATTGCAATCTGTTGGCAAAAATCGCCGATGAACTCGGAAAAAAGAACGATGCGGCGGAATTGCGGAAACGCAGCGAACTGTACAGCAAGAATATGCGTAAATTGTGGGACGAAAAACAAGGGCTGTATTACAACCGGCACACCACCTCCGGCGAACTCGACCCGCGCATTTCGCCGACCAATTTTTATCCGATGTTGGCAAATGTTCCCACCCAGAAACAAGCCGAACGCATGGTGAAAGAACACCTTTTCAATCCCGAAGAATTTTGGGGCGAATGGGTGATTCCCGCAACACCCCGCAACGACCCGGCTTTCAAAGACAATGTCTATTGGCGGGGACGTATCTGGGCACCGTTGAATTTCCTTGTATATATGGGTTTGCGCAACTACGACCTGCCGGAAGCCCGGAAAGCCTTGTCGGAAAAGTCGAAAGATTTGCTACTGAAAAGCTGGCTGAAAGACGGTTATGTGTTCGAAAACTACAACACCGTTACCGGAGTCGGCGATGACGTAGGCAATAGCGATAAATTTTACCACTGGGGTGCTTTGCTGGGATTCATTACGCTCATCGAAGAAGGCTATTTTGAGAGTGAGCAGTGAGGGTAGGGGATGTGTGTACGAACTTATAAATTTAGAAAAAGAAAAATAGTTATGAATATGTGCATGAAAAACAGTGAAAGTTTAACAAAGTTTAACTGCCAAATGTTTGGCGGTCTGGATTATTTTGTTAAACACACACACACACACACACACACACACACACACACACACACACACATATCCGGCGTATAAATGCCTTACGGGTACTTCGCGCGCGAAATATAAACAAATTTTTCAAACAAAAAAGCAAATGCTGTCTTCAAAAAAAGACGGCTTTTGTTGCGTTGTCCCTGCGGGCTTGACCCGCAATCCCATCAATAATTTTGATAATTTTTTTAATTTTAATTTATATTTATATGAAACGATTTAATTATTTTTTCAGTTGTGCGATTTTTCTGATGCTGCCGCTCGTGGCTGCTGCGCAAACGCGCACCGTGAGCGGGACGGTATCGGATGAAGATGGCACGTTAGTGGGAGTTTCCATTCAGCTGAAAGGCTCGACAACGGGCACGGTAAGCGACCTGGATGGTAAATATTCCCTGCTCTTGCCGGCAGACGGCAAGGCTGTTTTGGAGTTTGCCTATATAGGCTATGCAACACAGGAAGTGAGCGTAGAGAACAGGTCTGTTATCGACGTCTTTATGGCGGAAGAAGACACCTCGCTCGACGAAGTGGTGGTGGTGGGCTACGGCACGCAGAAGAAAGTGACCCTCTCCGGTGCGGTTGTGGCTATCGACGCAAAAGAGATTGCCACCACCAAAACTCTGAACGTGCAAAACTCACTGACCGGCAAAATGGCGGGCGTGAAGGTGGTGCAAGGCTCTTCGGAGCCGGGCGTGTTCAGCGAAAACAGTTTCGCGATTCGCGGCATGGGCAGTCCGCTGTTTGTTATCGACGGCGTACCGCGCGACAATATGGTGCGGCTCGACCCCAACGAAGTGGAAACCATCTCGGTGTTGAAAGATGCCTCTGCCGCGGTCTATGGCACGCGCGCCGCCAACGGCGTGGTGCTTATCACCACCAAGCAGGGCAGCAAGGAGAGCAAATTCAAATTCGACTACACCGGTTATGTGGGTGTGGAGCAGTTTATCAATGAAGTGCAGCCGCTGGATGCCATCGGCTACATGAGCATGAAGAACGAACGAAGCATCAACAACGGTGCGGGCATTCTCTATCCGCTTTCCGATTTCATACCCTATATGAACGGCACGAAACAGTCGAGCGACTGGGTCAATACTTTCGTAAATCCCCATCCCCTCGAAACGCGGCACAGTTTGAGCGCTACGGGCGGCACCAAAAACATCACCTACTTTGTGAATCTGGGCTATTCCAATCAGGAAGGTCGCTGGATAAGCAATTCTGCCAGTTATGAAAAACTCAATCTGCGTTCCAACGTGACCGCCGATTTGGGAAAGGGCTTGAAGGCAAAAGTGTTGGTCAACCTGATGCGAGATGAACGCAGAGAACAGCCGGAAGCGTCGTGGAGAATATTTAACACTTCGTGGGGTTTCTGGCCCATCGACCCGATTTATTTGCCCGACCCTGTAACCGGCGAAGCGAGCAAAGACTATCCCTACAACACGCCGAACACCTATCATCCGGGGGCGACCACCGACCAGAACGTGGCGGGCTATACCCATTATACGCAGCGCCTGATGCAAACCAATGTGCAGCTCGACTGGGAAGTGCCTTTCGTAAAAGGACTTAAACTGATGGGAATGTACAGCTACGACTATCGCGACGACTACTATAAGAAGTTCCGCAAAGGATACGTCCTGTACACGCGCGAATACAAGGCCATGCCGCAGGGAACTCCAAAAATAGAGTATTCCGATGCAAAATGGGAAAACACACTGATGCAGGTATCCGTCAGTTATGCTAAATCGCTGGGACAGCACAATTTCGACGTCATGGCGCTGTATGAGGAAAGCGGTAACTTTGCAGACAATTTCTACACCACAAAAGACGTTATTCTCGGTTCGATAGAACATCTGTATGCAGGCAGTGCCAATAACGTTATCTCCAATCAGGACATGAACGTTATGAAAAATTTCACCAACAAGGGTATAGTTGGAAGACTGAATTATGACTATGCGTCTAAATATATTTTCACCGGTATGTTCCGCTACGACGGTTCTTCCAAATTTCACAAAGACCATCGCTGGGGCTTTTTCCCCAGTGTGTCAGGCGCATGGCGCCTGTCGGAAGAAAATTTCGTCAAGGACAATTCTTCTCTGGAATTTATCAGCAATCTGAAACTGCGCGCCTCGTATGGCGTAGTGGGCGACGACGGTGCTGCCGCCTATCAGTTCCTGTCGGGCTACATCTATCCCACGCCAAACACCCCTATGTATAGTGCCGGAGAAGGCGGCGGTTACATAGCCGGCGGCAAATATATCAACAGCGTAGACCCTACGACTTTGCCGAACAGAATGATTACCTGGTACACAGCCCATACAACCGATATAGGCGTGGACGCCGAATTTTGGAACGGCTTGCTGGGCGTTACCGCCGATATATTCCGGCGCAACCGCAAGGGACTTTTAACGAGAGCCAATACGGATATGCCGAATACAGTAGGCGCAGGGCTGCCGGAGGAAAATATTGACAGCGACCGCACTGAAGGCGTTGAACTCACACTCACGCACCGTCATCATGTAAAGGATTTCCGCTACAATGTATCCGGTTACATCGCCATGGACCGTACTAAAAAACTGCATATAGAACGGCAGCCATCCCAGAGTTCGTACGACAACTGGAAGAACAACTATACTGACCGCTGGATTGGCGACGGTAGTGACGGGAATGGCATTTATTGGGGGGTGGATTATCTGGGACGATACCGGTCGTTCGATGAAATACAAAATGCAGGTATTATTTACGACGGCGCAGGAAACATCCACCTCCTGCCGGGCGACCTTATTTATGACGACTACAACCAGGACGGCGTGATAGACGACCGCGACAACCATCCGATAGCCATCGACCATCCGGCAATGTCTTTCGGTATCACGTTTGGCGGCGACTGGAAAGGCTTTGACCTGAACTTTACCTTTCAGGGAACGGCTTTAAACAGCAAAAGTCCGGACGGTATGTTCAGAGGCACTATCTCAGCCAACGGTAGCGGCTTTCAGGAGTTTACCGACCGCTGGCATCGCGCAGACCCCTATTCGACCGATAACGGTCCAAGCGACGGCAGCGCCTGGGTGCCGGGGAAATATCCTTCGGCATACAGCGACAACAACAGGGATTTTATTACCAAAAATTCCCAGTTCTGGCTGATACGGTCTGATTATCTCCGTTTGAAAACGCTCGAAATAGGTTACACCGTGCCCCTAAAAATCACGAAAACGGCAGGCATTGAACAACTGAGAGTATTTGCCAACGGATACAATCTGTGGACGCTCAGCAAAATGAAGTTGCGCGACCCGGAACAGGCAGGCAACTATCCCTTGAACAAATCGTTTAATTTTGGACTTAATCTGACATTCTAATAATAAAAAATTAATAATATGAAAAAGATAATAAAAAATATGATGGCAATAGCCGGTGCGGTGGTGTTGCATTCCTGCATAGACCTGGATGTGATGCCGCCCAATTTTACCACCGACGAAGAGGTATTTACCTCCGAAGATGGCGTAATAGCCTATATGGCACGCATCTACAAAGACGTGCCCATCGTGCAGTTCTATCAAGGCGACCTTGCATACAACGCTGAGTCTGACAGATATACGGGAGATCTCGCAGGCCTGTCTGATTGGGCAGCATGGGACGCCGGTCCCGGTTCATTAAGACAGTGGAATGGACATTACGACAGCAAGTATCAGCGCTATGTATGGGACTACGGTCATATCCGCAGAATAAACTATTTTCTGGAGACAATAGACCTGTATGCAGGTAATTTTGCGGCTGCAAAAGTCAGTTCGTGGAAAGCGCAGGCACACTGGATACGTGCCTTCCGCTATTTCGAGATGGTGAAGCGGTATGGCGGCGTTCCCATTGTGGACAGGGTGCTCAACTATCCGGAGGAAAGCCTTGATGAAATAAGAAGTCCGCGCAACAAAGAAAAAGACTGTTATGATTTCATCCTGAAAGATTGCGACGAAGCCCTTGAACTGTTTGAAAAAAGTGCCGAAGAACGTATCGAAGGTTATGCCAATAAATGGGACGTCCTCGCATTGAAGTCGCGCGTGGCGCTCTATGCCGCTTCTATCGCCAAATACGGACCCAGATATCCGCAGGGACATTTGTATGCAAACGGTGTGACGGGCGTACCCACCGAAGATGCCGCCGGATATTTTCAAACAGCCTACGAGGCAGCGGAAGCAATCGTGCAGGGCGGTCAATACGCTTTGTACAAAAATTCGTGGAAAGCGGGCGACCCGGTTGCCATCAAGAAAAACTTCGAGGAACTCTTCTACATTACGCCCGGCGCCAACAAGGAAGCCATGTTCTCGCGGCAATACATGGATGGGCTGTCATCTACCTGGTATATGAAAAACTGTCTGCCGTATCAGTTCAACCCCGGATACGGAGGAAGACTGTCGATAACACTTGAATTTGTTGAACGGTTTGAATATGCCGACGCAAGTTTATTGCCGGCTGCTTTGACAAGCAAGGCAGGCGAGCGGTTTGCACTAACAACGGCATTGACCGGTACGGATGCCGCGCCCATCCTCTACGAAAACCCGCAGGATGTGTTTGAAGGAATAGAACCGCGCCTGCAGGCAAGCGTAACCCTGCCCGGCAGCATCCTTCGCGGCGAAGAGGTAGAAGTGCGCTATGGCATAATGCCCAAGGGAGCAAGCACTTTCAGCGAGGCTACCCTGCTGCGCAGCGATAATTTCGACGCAGCATACGAAGCAGACGGTAAGTCTATGAAATATCAGGGCAAGAGCGGAATGGGAATGGACCGCACCACCTGCACCAGTATCTATCCCCGCAAATGGTTTGACCCGAATATGCCGGAAGAATACGTCAAGGACACCTCTCATGGCTCCGTCGTTCCCTGGATAGAGTTTCGTTATGCCGAAGTGTTGCTGAACATCGCCGAAGCCGCCGTAGAGTTGAAAGCCCTCACCGGCGACGCCTCAAAAATGGCTGAAGCGGCACAGATTATCCACGACATCCGCGAACGTGCCGGCGCAACAGCCGACAAATACACCGCCGCCACATTGACAATCGACGCAGTACGCAGCGAACGCCGCAAAGAGTTTTTGTTGGAAAATAAAACGTTCTGGGACCAGAGACGCTGGCGCACGGCGCACGAAGAAATGGACAATGTACGCAAGAGAGCTGTGAAGCCGGTGTATTTCTGGGACGGCGATGGCGACAAGCATTACTATATG
>BNTT01000016.1 GCA_025996815.1 Bacteroidia bacterium | reverse complement strand
AAAAGCAGAAAGCGATTTGAAAAGAAATACCATCTAAAAGACCGTTTAGCATGGGATTTCGTGAAAATGGCATTTACTTTCGCTTTGGTCTGCTTAGGGCTGGTGTTTTTTAGGGCAGAAAGCGTTGCGCAGGCGGTTGCTTATATTTCGGAGATATTTTCGGCTTCGCTGTTTACGGCACCAATGCCAATCAAAGGTAGCACCTCTGCTGAAATTCTGATTTTTATGCTTGTGATTATTGAGTGGTTTGGTCGGAAAAATCAATATGCTATTGAAAAAATACCCATTAAAAATCGTGCGACCCGCTTCGCTTTCTACTACGCAATAATTGTCTTGATTATTCTGTTTGGAGAGCATCCATCGTCATTTATTTATTTTCAATTTTAGAATGTTATGAAAAAATTTCTGTTACTATCATTAGTTTTTGCACTGCCACTCTATGGGCTTTTTGCGTACTGTTACATCTTTTTCCAATTCAACTATATGACGGGTGATTTGGGTCGTATAGGAGAAATTCCTTTTGGCAGAGAGTACGGGCGCGCCTTGGTAAACAATTATCTTTCAGATAATTACACAGTCAACTATACG
Organism: Bacteroidia bacterium; assembly: GCA_025996815.1. Classification (GTDB taxonomy): domain Bacteria; phylum Bacteroidota; class Bacteroidia; order Bacteroidales; family Azobacteroidaceae; genus Azobacteroides. The sequence goes on along the minus strand of BNTT01000016.1, from coordinate 36,495 downwards.
GAGGATAAAAATGCGCGTAACTACACAATATTTTCGTTTGGCGATTCGTTCAGTGGCGCAGAAATAGCCGGATACCAAAACTATATAGGGCATATATTGGGCGACTCCGTATTAAATGTTAGAAATAATGATGCTGTCGGGCTTCTAAACGCAGGCTTCTTTGATGCTAAAAAAACGAAATTTGTTGTTATTCAGCGTGGTGAAAGAAAGTTCATCAGTGCTTTGCTGCATTTGGATTTTGATAAAATAGCGAGTACCGAGGGAGAAGCACCACCCGAAAATTCTTTTAAAAAACGCCCAATTGCGGATGAGGACACCATTGGTTATAGAGCCTTTCACTTCGGTAGAATATCCACCTGGGTGAAATCAAAGATAGGTAGGACTGCGGTAAAAGAAGCAAAACTTGGCATAAATGCTTTTTCACATAAAGAGCGCGGCAACCAATTGTATTTTTACAAAGAGGATTTGGATTTTACACGTTACCAGCCCCATGAAATTGAGCGAGCCAAAGCCAATTTAATCCGGTTGCACGAAAAATTTGTCGAAAAGGGGATATGTTTGATATACGTTGTTGCCGCAGATAAGTATGACGTGTACAGCGAATTTATTGTCAACAATCCTTATCCCGAAAATCACACACTGGACTATTTCAGCGATTTATCCCAAGAAAATTGGTTTGTAAATACTAAAGACCTGCTGCAACACAAGGTGCGAGAGGGCTGTCTGGATGTGTATAAGATTAATGACACCCACTGGTCGTATATCGGTCATCAACTTGTGGCAGAGGAAATTGTGCGCAAAAAAATCATAATTCATGATTTATAACTCATAATTATTTCGTACCTTTGCCCCTGCATTGGCATCATGAAGAGTGGAGAAAGAACGGATATTAGGCAAGTTGCGAAGCAAAAATTTACGGACTATTTGACTGCCCACAAGTGCAGGAAAACACCGGAACGCTTTGCGGTGCTGGATGTTATCTATTCCGATTCACGGCATTTTGATACCGATATGCTGTTTGAAACGCTGCAAAAAGACGGTTTTCCTGTCAGTAGGGCTACTCTGTATAACACGTTGCAGTTGCTGCTCGATTGCAGGCTGATTGTGAAACACCATTTTGAGGAGCATCGCGCGTTTTATGAACGGGCGGGCGGCGCGTTCCACCTGCATCTGGTGTGCACTGGCTGCCATTCGGTGACGGAATATCAGGATGCAGAGTTGCAGCGGGCGATTTTGAATAAGAAAATAAAGAAGTTTAAGGCGGCTCATTATGTGCTGAACGTTTCCGGACTGTGCACGGAATGTGCCCGCCAATTGAAAAAAAATAATAAGAAAAAATGAAAGTAGATACACTTTTAGGTCTGCAATGGGGCGACGAAGGCAAAGGGAAGGTCGTGGACGTATTAACGCCCTCCTACGACATTGTGGCGCGGTTTCAGGGCGGTCCCAACGCGGGGCATACGCTCGAGTTTGGGGGGCAAAAATACGTGCTTCGCTCCATTCCGTCGGGGATTTTTCAGGGCGGAAAAATCAATATCATCGGCAATGGCGTGGTGCTCGACCCTGCGCTTTTTAAGGAGGAAGTGGAGGCGTTGGAGGCATCCGGACACCCGCTCACCGACCGTCTGTACCTCTCGCGCAAAGCCCACCTGATTTTGCCCACCCACCGCCTGCTCGACCAAGCCTATGAAGGAAAAAAAGGCGACGGCAAAATCGGCACCACAGGCAAGGGGATTGGTCCCGCGTATACCGACAAAATCAGCCGCAACGGATTGAGAATCGGCGATTTAGAACACAACTTTGAAGTAAAATATAAGAAGGCGATTGCCAACCACGAAGAGTTGCTGCAACAGATGAATTTCAAATACGATTTGGCACCGTTAGAAAAGGCGTGGTGGGACGGCATCGCCAAAATCAAACAGTTTAAACGCATTGACAGCGAGCACTTTATCAACAAAAGTCTGAAAGACGGCAAAAACATTCTGGCGGAAGGTGCGCAGGGCACGATGCTCGACATCGACTTTGGTTCCTACCCGTTCGTAACGTCTTCCAACACCGTTTGCGCCGGTGCGTGCACCGGTCTGGGCGTGGCTCCGTCGGCGATTGGCGAGGCGTATGGCATCTTCAAAGCCTATTGCACGCGCGTGGGGAGCGGTCCGTTTCCCACGGAATTGGCGGACGAAATTGGGCAAGAGATGCGCGACAGAGGCTCTGAATACGGCTCCGTAACCGGTCGCCCCCGCCGTTGCGGCTGGATAGACCTCGTGGCGTTGCGCTATGCCATTATGCTTGACGGCGTGACCCAACTCATTATGATGAAATCCGACGTTTTGGACACTTTCGACACCATCCGAGCCGCTGTTGCCTACGAAATCGACGGACAGGAAACGGCGGATTTTCCCTTTGAAATCGGCGACACAGTGCGCCCTGTCTATGTCGAACTTCCCGGCTGGAAGACCGATATGACGAAAATGCAATCCGAAGACGAATTTCCCGAAGAATTTAATGCCTACCTCTCTTTTTTGGAAGAAAATCTGGGCGTAAACATCAAAATTGTGTCCGTCGGACCCGACCGCGAACAAACGATTGTGCGATATACCGAATAAAAAGATGACAGAAAACAAGGTGGAAATAGAGAGAAAGTTCCTCGTAACGGGCGATTTTTACCCCCACGTGGTGAAAAAGGAGCGCATTGTGCAAGCCTATTTGATGAGTTCAAAAGCCTGCACGATGCGCGTGAGAATCAAGGGCGAGGCGGCTTTTATCACGGTGAAAGGGGCTACAAACGACAATGGCTTTTCGCGGTTGGAGTTTGAATACCCCGTGCCGGTGGCGGATGCACGCAAAATGTTGTCGCTGGCACAACCCGGACTGATTGACAAGGAGCGTCACTATGTGCCGTGTGGCGACCGAATGTTTGAAGTGGACGTGTTTCACGGTGCTCACGAGGGCTTGGTGATTGCCGAACTGGAGTTGCAATCGGAAACGGAACCGTTTGTGAAGCCCGACTGGCTCGGTCGGGAAGTAACCGGCGACCCGCAGTATTACAATTCGTATTTAGCCGCCCATCCGCAATGAACAGGAGGCTACACATCATCGCGGGACTGTTGCCGGTTTTTTTGTCGTCGCTCTGCGCACACGCCCAAACGGTAGATTTCCGCGAGAGCATCCCAAGTGCCGTGCTGATGGACAACGACACCGTTAAGACCTTGATGTTCAACGATATGTATATCTATCCCCGACGGGAGTTTACAAGCAAAAAGCAGGAAAAAGCCTATTCCAAATTGGTGCGCGATGTCAAAAAAACGCTGCCCTACGCCAAACTGATTCGCGCCATGCTGGTGGAAACCTACGAATATCTGCAAACCCTGCCGGACGACAAAGCCCGCGAAGCACACCTCAAACGCATAGAAACAGAACTTTTCGAAGAATACAAGCCGGTGATGAAAAAAATGACCCTCACGCAAGGCAAACTGCTCATCAAACTGATTGACCGCGAGTGTAACCAAAACTCATATACGATTCTAAAAGCCTTCCTCGGTCCACTGAGAGCCGGTTTTTGGAACATCTTCGCGGTAATGTTCGGAGCCAGCCTGAAATCCAATTACGACCCAACCGGCAAGGATGCCGCAACCGAGCAGGTGGTACAATTAGTTGAAATGGAGTTGATATAAATCGAACAAACGCATCTTTTTTAGAAAAAAAACGAAAATTATAGTCAAAAACTTGGATAATTCAAAATAAAGCACTAACTTTGCCCCGTGAAATATAGTGGTTTGAAGCGGTATATTTTGGCTCTGTTTGGAGGATTTTTGGCTATTTCTGTGGCAGCGCAGGAGAGAGTGGTGGCGTTTGGGGACACGCTGGATGTGCCTTACGCCCTTTTGCCTCCGGCGAGGAAGCAGAAAGGTCAATTTAAGCCCATACCCTCGCGGGCAGTCAAATATGCGCTTTTCCCCGGAGGTGGGGAGATATATAACCGCAAATGGTGGAAATTGCCGATTGTGTATGGTGGTTTTTTGGCTTGCTGGTATGCTTTCAATTGGAATAACACGCAGTATGGTAACTATCAAAATGCGTATCACGACTTTACGGACCCTGACCCGGAGACGAACAGGTGGCTTGCGTTCAAGTCGTATAGTTACGACTCCGACCCGAGTCTGTGGACAGAGCAGCAACGGTCGAGTTTCACCAATTCGTTGCGAACGCGCAAGGATTTTTTTCGCCGCGACAAGGAGTTGAGTATAATCATCGCGGTGGGGCTGTATGGGCTGTGTATGATAGATTCGTATGTTGATGCCAAGTTGTTTGATTTTGATGTGAGTGATAATATAAGTATGCACGTGCAGCCGACTTTGTTTAGTCGGCCGGCGTATAATAATTCGTTGGCGTTGGGCGTGCATTGCAGTTTAAATTTTTAATAATGAAAATGTTATGAAACGAAGTGTTGGGGTTTTATGTTTTGTGATGGGAACGCTGAGTGCTTTCTCTCAACAAAACGATGCGGTGTATGTGGAGCGGCTCTCGAAGCTCAACAATGTCATCGAACTGCCTTACAATGAGGTGGTTAGGAATTGTATTGACGGCTATGTGACGAAGCGTAGCGAACAGGTGGAGCGTATGCTTGGGCTGGCTGATTTCTACTTTCCGATGATTGAGGAGGAATTGGACAGAAACGATTTGCCGCTCGAATTGAAGTATCTGGCGGTGATTGAGTCTGCGCTCAATCCGAATGCGCAGTCGCGCGTGAGAGCCACCGGCTTGTGGCAGTTTATGCTGAGCACCGGCAAGATTTACGGCTTGGAAATCAACAGTTTAGTGGATGAGCGGCGCGACCCGCAAAAGGCAACCGTGGCCGCCTGCCAATACCTCAAAGATATGTATCGCAGGTATGGCGACTGGACGCTGGCGATTGCATCCTACAACTGCGGCAGCGGCAACGTAAGCAAGGCAATTCGGCGGGCGGGTGGCAAAACCGACTACTGGGCGATTTACCCCTATCTGCCGCGCGAAACACGCATGTATGTGCCCCTCTTCATCGCGGCAACCTATGTGATGAGTTATGCCGGTGAGCATCAGATTCACGCCATTGCGCCCGAAATCCCGCTGGATGTGGACACGATTATGGTGAACCGACAGATTCATTTCGACCAACTTGCAGCCGTTCTGAATGTGGACAAGGAGGTCATTCGGATGCTTAATCCGCAATACAAGATGGAGGTTATCCCCGGAAATTCGCAGCCGCGTGCGTTGAAACTGCCATCGCAGCACATTCTCGCCTACATTGGACAGGAAGATGTGGTCTTCAACTATTGTCGCAACGAGATATTTTTCAACCGTATGTATGCCGGCGGTTTTGGTGCAGGCAGCCACACCAACGGTATGATAAAAAAATACCACAAAGTGCGAAAAGGTCAGACACTGGCGAGCATCGGCAAAAAATATGGCGTGAGCGCCGAAAGCATCAAGCAATGGAACCACCTGAAATCCAATAAAGTGGCAACCGGTAAGTCGCTGCTCATCTACACCCATGATTTGCCCGCCCCGCCCGCCTCCTATTTGCAGATAGAGGCACCCACCCTTGCGGCTACCAATGAGGCAGTGCCGGAAGAAGCCGTGGCGGATAGCACCGACGTGGAGGAGGAAGATGGCGACCCCGTTTTGAGTGAGGGTCTGCTGGCAGAATTGGAAGCCGAACAGACAAACACGGTCAGCAGCGAGGTGTATGTTGATGTGAAGCCAACCAAACTCGCCGACGAGACTCAGCCACTCACCTACAAGGTGAAACAGGGCGACAGCCTCTATTCCATCGCGCAGAAATATTCCGGCGTGTCGCACAAAGATTTGATGAAAGCCAACAAATTAAAATCGCCCGTCTTGCGAGTGGGGCAAACGATTTACATCCCGGAAGTGTGATGTTGCCATGAAAACGACACACAGGATAATCAACGGAGATAGCCGTCAAATGAGTTTGCTGCCCGACAAGTCAGCGCATTTGATAGTAACTTCGCCGCCCTATTGGCAGCTGAAAGATTACGGAACGGACCATCAAATTGGGTTTAATGATAGTTATGAAAGTTACATAAACAACCTGAATTTGGTTTGGTCGGAGTGTAACCGTGTTTTGCACGACGGTTGCCGCTTGTGTATCAATATCGGCGACCAATTTGCGCGGTCGGTTTATTACGGACGTTACAAAGTGATTCCCATTCATTCCGAAATTATCCGGTTTTGCGAAACTATCGGTTTGGATTTTATGGGGCAAATCATTTGGCAAAAAGCCACCACGATGAACACAACAGGCGGAGGCGCGGTGATGGGGAGTTTTCCGCATCCAAGAAATGGCATCGTGAAATTGGATTTTGAGTATATTCTGCTGTTCAAAAAACAAGGAAATGCACCCAAACCGACCGAAGCACAAAAAGCCCAATCCGCCATGACCAACGAAGAATGGAATACCTATTTTAACGGGCATTGGTACTTTCAGGGCGCAAAGCAGGAGGGGCATTTAGCAATGTTTCCGGAAGAATTGCCTGCACGCTTAATAAAAATGTTTTCTTTCCCCGAAGAAATGGTTTTAGACCCATTCATGGGCAGCGGCACAACGGCATTGGCGGCACGCAAACTAAACCGCAACTCAATCGGCTACGAAATCAACCCCGAATTTATCCCAATTATCAAAGAAAAAATAGGCAGCGATGATGTTTTTAATAAGGTAGAAATAAATGTCTTGACACAAAACTTTCCAAGTTTTCAAAACTTGGAAAGTTTAATCAGCGAACTTCCATATCAATTCGTTGATACACACAAACTTGACAAGAAAATTGATGTAAAGAAAATCCAATACGGCTCAAAATTAGATGCCGACAGCACGGGCAAGCGAGAAGAATATTTTTCAGTCAAAGAAATCATCAGCCCCGAACTGCTCAAACTAAACAACGATTTAATTATCAGGCTAATAGGAATTAAACAAAACCCCAAAATCAACGGACAAGCCACAGAATATTTAAAAGATAAACTCCGCGGGAAAAAAGTTTTTTTGAAGTATGATGAGCAGAAGCACGATAGCGACAACAATTTGATGGTATATCTTTATTTGGAGAATAAAACTTTTGTTAATGCGCATTTGCTGAAAGATGGGATGGCGGAAATAGATGAGAGTGTGGAATTTAAGTATAAAAGTAAATTTTTAAAAATATGAAGAAAAATAATAAGAAAACTTTTGACAAATCATTTTGGTTGTCAGTTTCTATTTTTTTACTAATTGTAATAATAATATTATTTTTACCAGCTTTAATTACAGGTAATTATTGGTTAGGCATTGATTTCACTCACACAGGTGAAATTGGTGATACAATAGGTGGTATTATTTCGCCTTTTGTTGCGATTGCCGCTGCTGTTTTGACTTTTATCGCTTTTTGGGTGCAATTTAAGGCAAATCAACAACAAAGAGAAGATATTGCTCTTGAAAGATTTGATAATCAGTTTTTTGAAATGTTGAAAATACATAAAGAAAATTCAAATAATATTATTAAATCTTATGCTGAAAGTGTAGCAGGGAGTGGTTTTGGTTGTGGTGAAGGAAAAATGCAATTAGCCCCCCTTCTTGAATTGCAAGAGCATAGAAAAAGAGGGTTCGAATATTTTGTAGAAGAAATTAATAAAGAATACGATGAATGGAAAAAAATGAACAAAAAAAGTGAAAAGAAAGATATTTTTCTTTCGGTTTATTCTTCGCAATGGAAAAAAGCAGGTTATAGTTTTGGGCATTATTTTAGACATTTATTTTTAATAGTCAAGTTTGTTGTATCAAAAGACTTTTTAACTTATGAGGAAAGAAGAAATTATTTACGCATTTTAAGAGCCTCGTTATCAACATATGAACAAGTCTTTTTGTATTATAATTGGTTATCGGGTTATGGAAGAAAATGGGAAGATGACAATAATCATTATTTTACAGATTATAGAATGATACATAATGTAGATTTTTCGATTCACAAAGATTTTCAAATAAACAATATGCAACCATTTAAAGAATTGTTAGAAAAAAAAAATTATCGTACAGAAAAAAATAGAGATGTTAACGATGATACATTATTTGAATTAATAAAATAAAGCATTATGTTACAACAAAAACACTCCTTTGATTTCGGCAAAAAAGAGAAAGTCCTCATTTGCGCGGCACAAACTTATCCCGTTAGGGATAAAATATTGGTAGAAAACAAAATACCCCTCCACACCCTTGTCCCGTTAGGGACAAAATGTGATGAAAGGTCAACATATTTCGTACCTAACGGCACGATGAGCAGAAATGAGCATCTTTTTTCTACCAATATTCTGTCCCTAACGGGACAAAGAGAGAAATTGCCAATAAAGAGGTGATTGACGAAATCAGGCAAGAAATTGAACGACTAAAAAAGAACTGATTATGAGCGCAGATAATGACGAATGGATTGCGGGTCAAGCCTATAATGACAGGAAGGTGACCGACGACGAGCAGGTGCAGCAAGCCTACGAGCGGTTGCTGGACAGTTATGCGCGTTCCAATCATCGGCGGAAGTTTGAGGTCCTCAACAAGGCTTTCAAGTTTGCCGACCAGGCGCATCGGGGGGTCAAACGGCTGTCGGGCGAGCCTTATATTATGCACCCGCTGGCTGTGGCGCAGATTGTGATTGACGAGATGGGGCTTGGCTCCACTTCCATCGCCTCCGCTTTGCTCCACGACGTGATAGAAGACACAGACTACACCGTTGAGGATATTCGCAACCTTTTTGGCGATAAAATTGCGCAGTTGGTGGACGGACTGACCAAGATTTCGGGCGGCATCTTCGCCGAAGCCGCCTCTGCACAGGCTGAAAATATGCGGCGGTTGCTGCTCACGATGTCCGACGACATTCGCGTGATATTGATAAAAATTGCCGACCGACTGCATAATATGCGCACGCTGGGGGCGATGCTGCCTGCCAAGCAGTATAAAATCGCCGGCGAAACGATGTATCTTTATGCCCCGATGGCGCATCGGCTGGGGCTTTTTACCATCAAAACCGAATTGGAGGATTTGAGTTTTAAGTATGAACACCCCGAAGCCTACAAACAGATTGAGCAAAAATTGATGGCAACGGAAGGCAACCGCGACCTCGTTTATAGACATTTTGCCGACCCTTTGGAACTAAAACTCAACAAGTTAGGTGTGCAATACAAAATGCGCTCGCGCACGAAGTCGGTTTACTCAATTTGGCACAAGATGCAAACCAAAAACATTGGTTTCGAGGATGTGTATGACATTTTTGCCGCGCGCATCGTTTTTGAACCAAAGGGCGATACGGACGTAAAAAAGCAGTGCTGGGACATTTATTCGGCAGTTACCGACCTCTACAACCCGCGTCCCGACCGCATTCGCGACTGGCTTAGCCACCCCAAAGAGAATGGTTATCAGGCGTTACACATAACGGTGATGGGTCCCGATGGCTTCTGGATTGAAATTCAAATCAGGAGCGACAAAATGGACAACATCGCCGAAAAAGGCTATGCCGCCCATTGGAAATACAAGGAGGAAAACCCCGACGAACTGGCAGAAACAAGCGACCTTGACCACTGGTTGGCACGCATACAGGACGTTCTGGAGGCTCCAAGCCCCAATGCGATGGATTTTTTGGACACCATCAAACTGAATTTATACGGGGCGGAGATATTTGTGTTTACACCGCAGGGGGATATGCGCACGTTGCCGCAAAACGCTACTGCTCTGGATTTTGCCTACGAAATTCACACCAATGTGGGCGAACACTGCATCGGCGCAAAAGTGAACCACACGCTGGTGCCGCTCAGCCATCGCCTCGAAAGCGGCGACCAGGTGGAGATTTTGACCTCACATGCGCACTTCCCCAAAGAGGAGTGGATGAATTTTGTGACAACCGCCAAAGCGAAGACCAACATTGAGCAGTTTCTCAAAAAACAGCAGCGCGCCAAGTTCAAGGCGGGCGAAGAAATGCTGACCCAAGCCCTCGGAAAAGCGGGCATAGAGATTACACAGCAGGTGTTGGACAAATTTTGTGCCAATTACGGCTTTCCGAAAAAGGAAAATCTGTATGCGGCGATTGCCGACAAACAAATCGAACTGCCCGACAATCTGCGCAAAGTGTTGAAGGAAAAAACGACAAACAGTTTCATACGCTATATGAAAAAACCCTTTTACACCAATAAAACCGCCAAAAAAGATACACCGAAAGCACCGACTATTGATAAAAAACAGACTTATCTCCTCAAAGAGGAGGATTTTCAGAAAAATTTCCTTACCCAATCGTGCTGCAACCCCATCCCGGGCGACGACGTGTTCGGCTTTATCCGCGACGACCGGCGGCTGGAAATCCACAAGCACACCTGCCCGCCGGCATTGACGCTCAAAACACGCTTCGGCGACCGCGTTGTCAGTTGCAAATGGGCGGACTATCAAAATTTCTCATTCCCCACCGTCCTGCAACTGACCGGAATCGACCGCATCGGGATGCTCAACGACATCACGCGCACCATCACCTACGAATTTTCCATCAACGTCCGCAAATTCCATATCGAGAGCACGGGCGGACTGTTTGAGGGGCGCATCGAAGTCGATGTCCGCAGTGTAGACGACCTGAACAAAATCATCGCCCGCTTGCAAAAGATTAAAAGTGTGATGAGCGTGGTGCGGGTTACGAATTAGCCACCACATCGGCTTCCGGCACCATTTCCGGCACCATTTCCCGTGCTTTTTCCGCTTCTAATTCCGCTTCAATTTCCCGTTCTTGGGCGAGATTGTCGCGGCTGACGCTTAGGATGATGCCGAAATAGACGCAGGTTATCAGGGTGGACGTGCCCCCTCGGCTCATCAGCGGCATTGGCTGACCGGTAACCGGAATTAAGCCCACCGCCACCGCCATATTTGCCAATGCCTGCGACACCAGCATCAGGGAGCAGCCAATCACCAGGTATTTGGAAAAATTCTTTTCGCTTCGCTTGGCAATAATTCCGGAGCGGATAAACAGGATGGTGTAGAGAAAAAGCACACCTAATCCGCCGATAATCAAGCCCATCTCTTCGATGATGATGGCGTAGATGAAGTCGGAATATGCCTGTGGCAACACGTCGCGCTCGGTGCTGTTGCCCGGAAATCGTCCGAACACCCCGCCGTTGGCGATGGCAATATAGCCGTGCGATTCCTGAAAATTTTTGTCGTTGATTTCAAAGGTGGCATCTGTTACGCTAAGTTTGTTTTGGTGGTCAAAAATGCGGTGTTTCCACGTCACCGAACGGCGAAGGGGAGAACGCCGCAGTATGTCGTCGGGGGTGTTTTTCAAAATTGCCAGCGCGCCGACCATCAGAATCAGCATCACCGCCAGCAGCGAGAGCAGTCTTTTCCACGATATTTGCCCGATAAACATCATCAGGATGACGATTAGGAAGAGGAGAATAGCGGTTGAGCCGTTATCAATAAATATCACCCCGCAGGTGATGATACCTGCAATCAGTATCCACCAAAACGTGTTTTCATCGTCGTCGTCGCTTTTTTTCTTGCTGAGAATGAATGCCATATACACAATCAGGCACAGTTTTGCAATCTCCGAAGGCTGAAACTTCAATCCCGCCAAGGTGAGCCACCGACTCGCATCGTTGGTTCTCCCACCCCAGTAATGAGCCGCCAGCACCAGCCCCCACGTTGCGACGAGGCAAACGCCAATGACGGAAAAATATTTGGGCGGGATAACGTGAGTTGCCAGCACCACGATTGTGCCGATAAAAAGGAACAGGACGTGCCGCGAAATCGGTCGCCAATAGTCGTCCGTCTGAAAAGTGAGCATACTGGACGCACTGTAAACTTCGATAATCGACACCAAGGCGAGAAACAGGAAAATCACCCATATCGTGCGGTCGCCCCGAAATATTTTGTTAAACGGATTCATAGTGATGCGTCTTAAAGTTTTTCGACACACGCCTTGAACTGCCAACCGCGGTCTTCGTAGTTTTTAAACAGGTCGAAACTTGCGCAGCAGGGCGATAGCAGCACGGTGTCGCCTTTTTGTGCCAAGTCGTAGGCTTGAGCGACCGCCTCGTGCATTGAGCCGGCATCGGTGGTGGCGGGCACTTTGCCGTCGAAAAAGGCGTGCAGTTTGGCATTGTCCACGCCGAGGAATATCAGGGCGCGGCATTTTTTCACCACCAGTGATTCGATTTCCGTGTAGTCGTTGCCCTTGTCTGTGCCGCCGAGGATGAGGACGGTGGGCGTGCGCATACTGTGCAGGGCATACCAGCACGAATTGACGTTCGTCGCCTTCGAGTCGTTGATATACTCCACGCCGCGCACGTGAGCAACTTTCTCCAAGCGGTGCTCCACGCCCTTAAACGTGCTGAGCGACCGCCGCAGATTGTCGTCCGAAATGCCCATCAATTTGGCAGCCAAACCTGCTGCCAGCGAGTTGTACAAATTGTGCGTACCTGTTAACGCAACTAATTCTTCTTCCATTGTAAATGTATTTTTAGATGTTTCTATTACTAATTTATTATTTTCTGTGTAAGCCGTCACGCCCGCCCCTTTTTTTTCTGAAAAAGGATAAAACGTGGCGTGATTTTTTTGTAATTCGTAATTCGTAATTCGTAATTGCATCACGGGGTCGTCGTTCCAAAAAATGAACGCATCGGCAGCCGTCTGATTTTGCAAAATCCGAAATTTGGAGGCGATGTAGTTCTCAAATTTATAGTCATACCGGTCTAAATGGTCGGGCGTGATGTTCAGCAAAATGGCGATGTCCGCCTTGAAGTCGTACATCCCGTCCAGTTGAAAACTGCTCAACTCGATGACGTAACAGTCAAAATTCTGTTCCGCCACCTGCAACGCCAGACTGTCGCCGATGTTGCCCGCCAGCCCAACGTTCAGCCCCGCATTTTTCAAAATATGATAGATGAGCGAAGTCGTGGTCGTCTTGCCATTGCTACCCGTGATGCAAATCATCTTCGCATCGGTGTAGCGACCGGCAAACTCAATCTCCGAAATAATCGGGATGTTCATCTCGCGTATCTTCTTGATAATCGGCACCTTATCGGGGATGCCCGGACTTTTGACCACCTCATCGGCAGTCAAAATCAACGCCTCCGTATGCTGCTTCTCCTCAAACGGAATCTCATACTTAGTCAAGAGTTCCTTATACTTCGGCTTAATCTCCGAACTGTCCGACAAAAACACGTCGAAGCCCTGCTTCTTAGCCAGCACCGCCGCCCCCGCGCCGCTCTCGCCGCCGCCAAGCACAACCAGCCGCCGAAGGACTAAAGGCATAAAATCCAAGAGATTAAGCCCCGTGTTTTCTTTTTTATCCATATTTATTATAAGTCCCATATCCTTTTACCTTTCACCCTTTGATATAATGCTTGATGACATTCCAATTATTAATAATATGAAAAATGCCAAAAATGATAAACAAAAGCCCCGCCGCACCGTGCAGCGCATCCCAAAACTGAGGAGCAAACGCCTCCGGGTCAGGATTGTCCCGCGTTTTAGCAAGCATAATGCCCGAAATCGGCAACAGTACGAAGATAATCAGCAGTCCAATCGAAACGACTGCGCGCTTGTTGAATTTTTTTGTTGTGCTCATTTGTTATTCTTTTTTAATTTGTTTGTATTCATTATTATTTATTAATTGTTTCCAAATTCTTCAATCCCCGTTTCAATTCCTTCAACAACTCATTTTCCGAAGGCAGATAAAGCTGATATTTGCTTGCCAAAATGGTTTTATTGTCGGCAGGAAGCGAATATTTGACCAACGCATTGTTTTTATCGGCGCAAAGTAAGATGCCAATAGTTGGATTTTCTTCGGGCAATTTTTCTTCCCTGTCGTAATAATTGACATACATTTGCAACTGTCCAATATCCTGATGCGTAACTTTGTGCGTTTTAATGTCAATAATCACAAAACAGCGCAACAGCCGGTTGTAAAAAACCAAATCGGCAAAAAATTCATCATCCTCAATCTGCAACCGCTTTTGGCGAGCCACAAACGAAAAGCCATTGCCTAATTCCAACAGAAAAGCCTGCAAATTGCTAATCAATGCACTCTCCAAGTCTTTCTCGTAGTATGCTGAATTGGGTTTTAACTCAAGAAAATCAAGGCACACCGGGTCTTTGATAATTTCCATTGGATTTTCAGGTATTCGCTCCCTACGGGCAACTTCCAAGACGGATTTTTTATCATTACTTAGCAATAAACGCTCATATAATTTTGAATTAATTTGTCGCTCCAATTCTCTTCCCGTCCAATGATTATGCAAAGACTCTTGCTCGTAATATTCACGCTTATCAGGGTCATCTATATGTATAAACAGCTTATATTGAGACCATTGGAATTGTGTCCGCACTGCGGACACAATTGGATAAGTGCGGTAAAACTGTCGCGCACGAGCCAATTGTCGATATGAAAAACCGTTGCCAAATTCAGGCTCTATTTGCTTTGCCAAATTGCGTAACAGATAACTGCCATACTCTGCACGGTCTTTTCCCTCTTGTTCTTCCACGAGAATGCGCTCGCCTAATTTCCAGTACATCATAACACGCTGAAAATCAACGCTCCGCACTGCATTGATTTTAGCCGTAGCAATAATGTTCCGAATATCGGAAACAAATTCAGTTTGTAATACAATTGGTTGTTTATTCATAATATTTTTTATCTCACTTTCAACGTGACTAATGTTAATACTGCCAGCAGGATGCCTATCAGCGTGAAGCGGATGGTGATTTTGGACTCGGGGAGGGCTTCCATGGGGCGTTGGAGGAGGGCTTCTATGCCTGCGTTGCCTGCTTTTTGGAAATGGTGGTGGAGGGGTGCCATCTTGAAGACGCGCTTGCCGTTGCCTGTTCTTCGTTTTGTCCATTTGAAATACAGCGTTTGGGCAATTACTGACAGGCTTTCTACAAAAAATATGCCGCACAGGATTGGCAACAGCAACTCTTTGTGGATGATGATGGCAAACACGGCTATGATGCCGCCGATGGTCAGCGAGCCGGTATCGCCCATAAAGACTTGCGCGGGAAAGGCGTTGTACCACAGGAAGCCGATGCACGCACCGATGAAGGCGCAGGCAAAGACCACCAATTCTTCGCCGCCGGGGATATACATGATGTTGAGGTAGCTTGCAAATTCAATGTGCGACGACAGATACGCCAACACGCCCAGTCCCACGCCGATGGTTGCCGAACAGCCGGACGTTAAGCCGTCCAACCCGTCGGTGAGGTTGGCTCCGTTGGACACTGCTGTCACGACAAGAATCGCCATCAGTACGAAAATCGCCCATGTGGCTGCTGTGCGGTATTTGACCGGCACCCACTGTACCAAACTGCGGTAGTCAAGATTGTTGTTTTTGAAAAACGGGACGGTCGTTTGCGTCGATTTCACGGTTTGTGAATAAGTTACCGTTTCAATCCCGTCGGACGCTTTCTCCACCCGCACATTTTCGCGCATCACGGCGGTTGGACTCAGGTAGAGTGTTAATCCCACAATCAGCCCAAGACCCACTTGTGCCACGATTTTCGCTTTGCCCGACACGCCTTCCTTGTGTTTGAGAAACACCTTGGTGTAGTCGTCGATGAAGCCGAGCAGCCCGAGCCACAGGGTCGTGATGACCATCAAAATGATGTAGGTGTTGGACAGTCGCGTCAGCAGCAACACGGGCACCAGAATGGACACGATAATGAGGATTCCTCCCATTGTGGGCGTGCCTTTTTTCTGCAATTGCCCTTCCAACCCCAAATCGCGGATTGTTTCACCGATTTGCTTTTTCTGCAACCAGTCGATAATACTCTTTCCAATAACAATGGAAATGAACAACGCCAGCATTAATGCCACCGCCGAGCGAAACGAAACGTAATGAAACATTCCGGCACCCGGAAAATGCTGCTCCTTCAAATAATCAAATAGATTGAATAACATAATTTTATATTTTTAATTAAACATTTCACTTACAACTTCTTTATCATCAAAATGATGCTTCACTCCCTTCACTTCCTGATAATCCTCGTGTCCTTTGCCTGCAATGAGGATTACGTCGCCGGCGTTTGCGAGCATACAGGCGGTGCGGATGGCTTCCCTGCGGTCGGTGATGCAGACTGCCTGTTGGCGTTCGCCCGCGTTCAGTCCGGCTACCATATCGTTGATGATGTCTTCCGGCTCCTCGTTGCGGGGGTTGTCGGAGGTGAGGATTACTTTGTGGCTCAATCGCACTGCCTCTTTTGCCATTATCGGGCGTTTGCCTTTGTCGCGATTGCCGCCGCAACCCACTACGGTGATGATTTGCCCGTCAGAGAGCACTTCGCCGATGGCGGTCAGCACGTTGGTCAGCGCATCGGGCGTGTGGGCATAATCCACAATCGCGGTGTAGCCCTTCGGCGAGCGGAGGGTTTCAAAGCGTCCCGACACCGGCGTGAGGGTGCTTAACAATACGGCAACTTTTTCGGGATGTTTGCCTAACAACACTGCCGCGCCATATACTGCCAGAAGGTTGTAGGCATTGAATTTCCCCACAAACTGCGTGTGAATATCCGTGCCGTTGATGGACATTTCCGTGCCATCGAAATGCGCCTCCACGATTTTGCCCTTGAAATCCGCCAATGTCCGAAAAGAATAGGTCTGCTTGCGGGCAGCCGTGTTTTGCAGCATATACAAGCCGTTTTTGTCGTCGGCATTGGTCAGAGCGAAAGTGTCGGCGGGCAGTTGGTCGAAAAAGCCCTTTTTGGCATCGCGATACGCCTCCACCGTTTCGTGATAGTCCAAATGGTCGCGCGTGAGGTTGGTGAAAATGCCCCCTTTGAAATGCAATCCTGCAATGCGCTGCTGCACCACGGCGTGCGAACTGACCTCCATAAACGCATATTCGCAACCCTCCGCCACCATTTCTGCCAGCAGGGCATTCAACTCGACAGGGTCGGGGGTGGTGTGCGTGGCGGTCACGGCGCGGTCGTTCACATAGTTGCAAACGGTGGAGAGCAGCCCCACTTTGTGTCCCATTTTCCGAAACATATCATATAGCAGGGTCGCAATCGTGGTCTTGCCGTTTGTGCCTGTTACACCCACCAGCGTCAGGTGTTTCGACGGCTCGCCGTTCCAAAGGGAGGCTAATTGCCCCAAGGCTTCTGCGCTGTCTTTCACCCGAATGAACAGGGGATTGCGCGTCAAGCCCGCGATGGCACTATCGTCCTGATACACAATCACCGTTGCACCATTCTCAATGGCTTTGTCGATGAAACTGTGCCCGTCGGATTGGGTGCCTTTGACCGCCACGAAAGCGAAGCCGTCCGTGATTTTGCGGGAATCCGAATGCACCCCGGCAATCTCCATTTTCTGACCATTAAATAATATCGTCTTCATATATTTATTGTTTATTCTACCGTTTTTATTGTTTCATCGCCACAGATATTACGAATTTTTATTCGTAGGGGTTTGTTTTCGCAATAAACCCATCCATCCCAAAAATCTTTGGTTTTTGTGCCGTTTTTGCTCACATAACCTAATTTGTCAATTTTTATCTCACTATCGCTGTGCCATACGCCCTCGGTGGCGGAGCAGTCGAGCGAAATATGTTCGATTAGTTCCAAACCGGTTTCGCTGATTGTTATCGGTTTGAATTTTTTCTCTTTTTGTTGAGGCGTACCGTCTTCTGATTGTTCTTCTCCTCTCAAAATATTTACCTGTCCTTTCTGATTATACTCGTCTATTTTCCGTTGTACGCGGTCGCTCGTGAAGCGCAGAATTTCTACTTTGAACCCATTCTGAAAGACTTTGTCTTTTGGTTTGTATTCGCTTACAGCAAATTCGACATAATCTTTTACCACCACTTCATCAAGTATTTCTTTTAAATCACGCAGTTCTACCTCAATAAGCGTATTGTTATTATCGGCAATAAACGTTTCGATTTCCGTGAGGTCGGTAATATCGATGTAATAGACAATTACTCGGCGTGTATCATCCGGCAAGTCGGGCATTGCTTCGCGCAAAATACGGTTCATCAGCACAATATCTAAAAGTTTTGTGCTGCTATCCATCAAATTAGGGATATACACGGGGATTGCGCCTTCTTTAGACGAAATAATTGCCCCTTCCCAAAATTTATCTAAACTATCTTGATTGCACAATCCGGGTATCAACGATTTGAGTTTATCCATCGTTTGCACAGGGTTGCGGTAGAGCGAAACGCCGTCTTTTATCTCTAAAATATCAAATGCTGCTTTGCCCGCTATCAGACGGTCGCGAGTCGTTTGTATGCTGTTTATGCCCACATCACAATGGATAAAATTTCTGCCAAGCCGAGCGGCTACGGCTGCTGTAACGCCGCTGCCTCCGAAGAAGTCGGCAACTATCATGCCTTCGTTGCTGCTTGCTTTGAGTATACGTTCTAATAACGCTTCGGGTTTTTGGGTAGCGTAATCAACATTTCTTTCTTCTGCAACTGGATTAATCATTGATATTTCCCAAACATCCGGCATTGGTACCCCTTTTGTAGGTTCATCAGTTTGAACAGACCGCCTTACTCCATCTTCGCCAATAACACTTTTCCATGATTTTCCTTGTGCACTAGATTTCTCGGATTTCGGTATATATAATTGATTATAAATATACTGCGGCTTATTTTTAGCATACCAAAATAATGTATCATGATTTTTGGCATAAGAATTTCCTGCAATATTCCATCTTCTATAGTACCAAATAACTTCATTTAAAAAATTATCTTCGCCAAAAATCTCATCCATCAGAATTTTTACATAATGTCCGATATGCCAATCCAAATGCACATAGATAGAGGCGGTTTCGGACATAACAGATTTTATCGCCATCAAGTTTTCGTACATCCAATTGAGGTATTTTTCTTTATCCCAGACATCGCCGTACATCTTTTCTTCAAATGCTTTTAGGTCATCATCCTGCATTTCTTCTTCCGCTTGGGCTATTGCTTCTGCCACCTTGGGATTGCGGCGAATATATACTTTTTTGGCATAATCGACACCACTGGCAAAAGGAGGGTCAATGTAAACCAAATCAACGGTTTTGCCTTGTTCTTTAAGGTAGGCGCAAGCCGAAAGACATTCGCCTCTAATGATAATGTTTCCGTCTATGTTATCGCCAACGGTTTCTTGTTTTTCCATTTCGTAAAGCGGCATTCCGCGCTTAATGCGTTCAACGGCTTTGTCGTTGTCGCGGTATTTCAGCATTCGGCGCGTGCGCACAAAGTTGTCTAAAATTGCTTGACCTTCAATTGTGTCGGGATAATAGGGTATGTATTTTATTGCCATAATCTTTAATCTTTAAAAAATTGATTTATTGCGTTTAATGTTGTTGTGAGTCTTTGCGGTTCGGTTTGAGAATCTTCCAGATAGAGGAAATCAAACCGATTGTAATTGAATTGAGCGTTGTTTTGACGGATAAACTCAGCCATAAAGTCGCGTTTATCTTTGAATTTATCAGCATAAACTCCGCCCTTTGTTTCAATGATAATTGCCTGATGAATAAGCCCATCCCCAGCCCTCTTCTCATGGGAGGGAGCGCGCTTAATTATCAGAAAATCCGGGATATATTTACCGATGTATCGCCACGATTGATTTTGTTTTTTGTAGCAAGCAATTTGAAAGTCTGTCAAATTATCATCGCCATTAAAATAGATTTCCAAACCCTTGTTTTTGAAATCCTGCAAACTCAGTACTTCTTTGAGAAAACGCCACTCGAAACTGCTGTCGAAACGGTATGGCAGATAATGATAAGTGGTTTTGCTTTGCGTTATATCAATGTTGCTTTGAGTAGCTGATTGCCGAATTGCTGCCACTTGGTCATTCAAGCCCGCTGCTTTAAGGGCTTCTACGGCTGCCAACACTTTTTCATCGTTTATTTCCAATTCGCCCTTGTCGGCTTTTACAATTTTTTCAACTGTCGCTTGCACCGGTTGAAATTTGCCGGGTGTATCGGTTGCTATTTTGGAGGAAAAATGTTCAATATTTAGCAATGTTGCCTGTTCGGGAATTATTTCTTCTATCGTGTTCATCTCCCGTTTTTCGTAAAATGCTTTGCGAATATTGGAGCGGATAAGCGATTGATTGTATTCATTCTTGTAACAAGGAGTATCAACCTCTTGCTGTAAATATGTAATTTCTCCAAAAATTTGTCGAAGAATATCGGCATACTTATTCAAATCGGGCATCGTAACAAAGCCAAAACTCTCTTTGGTTATTAGATATAGCCATTGGTTGAAGTCAGCTTGCTCTTCACCGCTTTCCGAAAGTGGATACCGGTCGATAATGGTGCCTTGCAGGTTTTTCACCTCAATCAGGATATTTTCCTTCGTTTCGTCCGAAACTGCCTTTTGCAATTTTGCTGCCGTATCGGTTTTTTCTTCCATAATTAGCGTATCGTAGCGCACTTTGAGTTGATAAAAATCAATGGGCGGCACTTTCAATGTGTCCATGCGCGAGTAGCGTTTGAGTTCCGTCAGTGTCTTGACATTGCTCTTTGTAGAAAATTCTTCGAGTGTAATATCCTGTTGTTGTTGCAATTGCTTGTTGAGCGTGTCGGCATTAAAGCGATTCAACCAAATCAGAGCCGTTTCGCGCTGTCCCTTATCCACTTGGCGCAGGCAACGGCAACTTGTCTGCAAAGTCATATTTGTTGGGCAATCGCCTTTTTGCGAAAGGATAACACCAGTAAGCGAACGACAATCCCAACCTTCCTTTCCTATCTGTACCAAAAGAATGATTCGCTTTTTTGAAATCGGCAAATCAAGTGAAACAAACTCTGTTTCTGCTTCCTGCGTGATTTTATAAGTTTTATTTCCTCCGTGAAATTTCAAAATTATATCTACTGGATTCAATCCGTATTCAGTAGCTATTTCGGCTACTTTTGGATATATACTTTCTTCCAACGTTTCAATATTTCCACAATAAATAGCAAGTTTGGCACACGTTCCATTTGCATATTTTTTGTCTTTGTAGATATCAAAAAAATCTTTTACCCCCTGTTCTACAATAGATAAACTATTGTTGTCGGACGATATTTTTACAGTTGGGTTTTTCAAAAAATTATCAATCCCATCAATCAGTGGATAATAATAAACCACATTCGTAAGTTCTATATTTTTGATATTGAATTGATTGGCAAGTAAAACCGCTTCGGCTTTTTCGAGATATGGTGTCCCCGAAAACCCTATGACAGAATTGAATGTATTTTGTTCTGTCCATTTTGTAACTACTTTACGCAATTTAATGTCTTTATCTGCTGCACGTTGTACTTCATCAATATAGATTGCCAAATTAGGAATTTTCCCGATTATATTGCGCAACTCGTTTGCCTGTTTATATTTTTCATCTTCCGAAAAATCAAATTTTATATCATCGTCGAAAACTTTATCTAATATTACTTTTTCAGCATTTGTAACTGCTACCAAGCCCATTAAATCGTCTAATGGCTGATACATATTCAGTTTTTGAGTGTTTGGATTTTTTGTTTTGTTGCTTTTGTTTTGCGATTTTTGAGCATCCAACACCTCAAATTTCACGAGTTTTTTCAACTGGCTTGCTCTTGGTTCCGGAATAATCCAAGCAGGATTAAATTTTTGAATGGTTTTCAAACTTGGAATAACGGAAGATTTTAAGCCGGAAGGTGCAAAAATGATAAAATTGTGAGCAAATGACTTATTATTTGGCTCATTTTGAGCAAAATACAAATCCAAATAGATAAATGCCGCCATCAGATAAGTTTTCCCTGCACCCATAGGCAAACTGAAAAGGTAATCGGTGTAGTCAACACCATAAAATAAGTCCTTAAATGCTTTTTCGTAATCAATATTGGCAGGGTTTGCGTTGATAAATTTTTCCAATTCGGGAGCAAGTTGCTTCCCTTTTTTATCTTTCAAACGAGCGTATTCGAGCAAAGCAACGGCAGCCGGTGTATTCGTCATTATTTGGCGGGCAGAAACGGTCAGCGATAATTCATCAATATTCAGGGTATTGAATTTTCCATCCGCAAACAAACGCCAAAGAGCTTGATTGCCGCAAGCAATTTTCAAAAACAAATAGGTCTTTATTGCTTCGATTTGAGCATCACGCATAAATCCTTGTTGCTCAATATAACTGACCAACTTTTTTATAGTGCAATCTTCCGATTGCAACCACTGATTTCTTTTTTGTTTTATGATATTGTATAACATAATCTTATTCTAATTGTAAATTCACTCTCTCGCCCCTCACTATTCTGCTGCCTGCCGGAATGGATTGCGAGGCGACGGTGCCTTTTCCCATCACAACGGCTTGCAATCCTGCACTTTCCATCGAAAAGACGGCATCTCGTGCACCCATCCCCAGCACGTTGGGCACTCGTTTGGCGTTGGCAATCGCATCGCGTTTCGTCGGTCGTGGGGCTTTCTTCGCTTTATTGACCGGCAAAGGAGGGTTGCTGTTCAGGCGGTTGTGTGCATAAATCTCCTCGGCAATGGCTTTGAAGACGGTGCCGCACATTCGCCCGCCCATCGCCGAGCCGTTTTTGGGCTTGCGAATCACCACAATCATCGAATATTGCGGTTTGTCGGACGGGAAATAGCCGCAAAACGATGCCTGATGCTCTCCGGGCACGTAGTGCCCATTTTCTGCCAAACGCGCCGTACCCGTTTTGCCGGATATGGAAAATTTGTTTGAATGAACGTCCCTGCCCGTGCCGTCGTGGGCATTGACCACGCTGTCCAGCATCATGCGGATTTGTTTCAGCGTCCGGTCGGAGCAGATTTTTTCGTTGATGACCGTTGGGGCTTTGCGTTCAATCGTCCGTTCGCGTTCCCTGATTTCGCGCACAAACATCGGCTTCATCAATTTGCCGTCGTTGGCGAGCGCATTAAAAAACGCCAGCGTGTAAATCGGCGGCATCACCGTGGCATAGCCGTAAGACATCGTTGGCAGCGTGCTGTTCGACCAATAGTGGTCTTTGTCTTTGGGATGGTGAATGACCGGCGCGCCGGCTCCGGGGATTTCCAAGTTCATATCTCGGTGAAAACCAATCCCATAGATGCCCTCCACAAATTGGCTCGGCTTTTTGCTGTATGCCTGCAAAATCAGTTTGGCAATCCCGATATTGGACGAGTAGCGAATGGTTTTTTCTGCCGTAATCCATTGTTTATGAACATCATATATCTCATCATTGGTGCCGGGGATAGTCCATTTGCCATCGCCTAAGTCCACGAGGTCGGTGGGCTTAATCGTGCCCTGCTCCAACGCCACCATCATCGACACCGCTTTGAACGTTGAGCCGGGCTCGCTCTGGTCGTTCACGGCGAAGTTCTGCACTTCGCCCCACGAGCCGTTGGCGAGCCGTCCCATATTGGTAATCGCCTTGACTTCGCCCGTTGCCGCCTCCATAACCACCGCCGTGCCCGATTCGGCATCCAGTTCGTGCAATTTCCGGAGCAATGCCGTTTCGGTGATGTCCTGTATCTGAATGTCAATCGTCGAAACAATATCTTTGCCGTTCACCGGCTGTTTTTCTATCAAGGTGGTTACTCTGCCGTCCACCGGTCGGCGTTTGCCCAGCCCCGGAGTGCCTTGCAGCAGCGAATCGTAGAACAGTTCCAGCCCGTTTTTCCCCACTTTGCCGTCGCTTCTCGCCTCGCCGTAGATGCTTCCAATGGTGCGCAATGCCAATGTTTCGTAGGGATTGGTGCGTTTTTTGAACTCCTTGGCGTAAAGCCCCGTCCTGTTTTTGCCTTTATTAAAATAGGGCATCTGCCGTATGGCTTTCCATTGGCTGTAGTTAATATTGTGCGTAAGCAGGCGATATTCGCGACTTTTATCACCTTTTTTGCGCAAGTTCCACCCTTTCATGATATGTTTTTCGTAATAATTAGGTGATTTGTCCGGAAAAAGTTTGTTTAACTCGATGGACAGCGGCTTGATGTATTTTTTGAGCGTGTCTTCATTAATTTTCACCCAAAAGTCGATATATGGTCGGTATTGCGGCTCGCTAATCGCCATCAGTTCGCCGTTGGAGGCATAGATTTTGCCGCGCACAGCGGGAATGAGCACACTGTCGCGCACCTGTTTCTCGCCCAATGCTCGCCAAGCCTCGCCCTCCACGAGGGAAATATAGCTCGCCTTGACGATAACCGCACAGGCAAACAGAATCACGAACGTTGCCACAACCGCGTAGCGTACAATGATTTGACTGCTTTTATATTCCTTTTCTTCTGCTGTCATTTTCCCTTCGTTTCGTCTTTCGTTATTTCAAATGCCGGCGTGGAGGCATCCCTCAATTCGATGTCGCTCGCCCGCAACAGTTCTTTCAAGCGCGGCTGCCGGCTCTCTTTTGTAAATCGCATCATCAGATTGAGATTTTCGTATTGCAGATGTTGAAGTTCCATCTTCAACCGCTCAATCTCCGTCACCTTCTTGCGGCAGGCATAGTCGTTGCTAATCAACAGGATAACGCCCACAACAATCAACGTCAGCAGTTTCCATTGCCTGACGAGCGCATCCTCCGAGAGGATGCCGCCGCCCAGAATGGACTGGAATGGATTTTTTTTCTTTTTCGTCTTGTTATGCTCTGCCATCGCGTTATTTTTTTTCCACAATTCGTAATTTAGCACTGCGCGAGCGCGGATTGCGGGCTATTTCCGCCTCGTGGGGCACCACAACCTTGTTGTTGAGCACCGTGAACGGCGATTGCACATTGCCGTAAAAATCCTTCTTCACCTCGCCCTCAAAATTGCCGCTCCTGAAAAAATGCTTCACCATACGGTCTTCCAGCGAATGATAGGTGATAACCGCCATCCGTCCGCCCGGCTTGAGCAGCCCGCCCGCCTGCTGCAAAAGTTCTTTCAGGGCATCCATCTCGCCGTTCACTTCGATGCGCAACGCCTGAAACACCTGTGCCAACTGCTTCTTCTCTTTTTCGCGCGCGCAAAACGGCTGCAACACAGCCAACAAATCGGCAGTTGTGCGAAAACGTCGATTCGCGCGTTCGCGAACAGCCGCCCGGGCAATCGCCCGCGCATTCCGCAACTCGCCGAATCGAAACAGCACGTCCGCCAAAGCCTCCTCCGCGTAGGTATTGAGGATTTTTGCAGCAGTGAGGCTACTCTTTTTATTCATCCGCATATCCAAATCGCCGTCGAAGCGGAACGAAAAGCCGCGCGCCGCCTCGTCGAAATGATGCGACGAAACGCCCAAATCAGCCAACAGCCCGTCGATTGCCGGCACGCCATACCAATCCATAAAATTCGTCAAATAGCGAAAATTGCTCCGCACAAAAGTAAACCGTTTGTCGGGCAATGCGTTGGCAAGCGCATCCTCGTCCTGGTCGAAGCCGTAGAGCCGCCCGCGCGTGCCCAAGCGGTTGAGCAATTCGCGCGAATGCCCGCCGCCGCCGAATGTTACATCCACATACGTGCCGGCGGGCTGAATATTCAGTCCGTCGATGCTCTCCGCGAGGAGTGCCGGTGTGTGATATGTTGCTGTAACTGTCATTGCGAACTTGACTCGCCGCTCCCTGCTTTACTAAGGAACTTGCGGGCATTCATTTTAAATGTATCATTATTCTGTTTCATAAACTCCTCAAAATTGGCGCGGCTCCAAATGCGAATCGTGTCGCCCATACCGATAAAACGCACATCGCTGCTGATTTCCGCCACCTTCAAATAGCGTTTCCCAATCAAAATGCGCCCGCTGGAATCCATTTCGAGCACTTCCGAATCGGCAACAAAGCCCTGATAAAAATCGCGCTGCTCCTCGTCATATTCGTCGAGCCGTTCGCGCAACTTCGCTAATTCGGCTTCCCAAGCATTCAGAGGGTATAAAACGAGGCAATCCTTGTAAATATCCTTACGCAAAACGAGTTGCGCAGCTTCCGCAGTTTGCAGAATCTTGCGAAACGTCGCCGGCACAAACACCCGTCCTTTGGCATCCGTCTTAGCATCCATATTTCCAATAAATCGCTCCACTTCTATAACTATTTATCCAACAGCGCAAAATTACACAATTCCCCACAATCCCCCACTATATTCACAGAAAACTTTACAAGAAAGTTTTCAACTCTTTTTAAAATTTCCAATCCACTGAATATAAATAAATTACTTGCAGGCAAAGAAGTGGGGGAAGGTAAAATTGTTAATAAGACGAGGGCAACCAAAAGGATTTCACGCATAAACTAACCCGCCCTCCCCGCAAGAACGCGGAAAAAACCAACATTTTTTCGGTAAGTTCAATCAGTAGTTGCGAAAAATTTTCCAAAAGACATTTGGTCAGTTCAAAAAAATGTTCTACCTTTGCGGAAAATTTTAAAAAAGTATGAAAAAAACACTGTTTTTAGCATTGACAGCCACCACGCTGGCTGCGTGTAGCAAGCCCGCCGCGGAGCTTACGCTCTCCGGCTTAGACCCCAAGAACTTCCAATCGGAAGTGAACGGCGCATCCACTAATCTCTATGTGCTTAAAAATCAAGCAGGTATGGAGGTGTGTATCACAAATTTCGGGGCACGAATCGTTTCCATCATGGTGCCCGACAAGGCGGGCGCACTGCAAGATGTGGTGCTGGGTTTCGACAACATCACGGACTATGTGACTGTGCCCAGCGACTTTGGTGCCGCGATTGGTCGCTATGCCAACCGCATCAAGAACGGTCAAATCACCGTCAACGGCACACTGATTCAGTTGCCCCAAAACAACGGCACCCACACGCTTCACGGCGGTCCGCAGGGCTGGCAATACTCCGTGTTCACGGCAACGCCCATCAGCGATACGCAAATTGCGATGTCGCTGGTTTCTCCCGATGGCGATTCAAACTTTCCGGGGGCTGTGACGGCAAAAGTGACCTACACGCTCACCGAGGACAACGCCATTGCCATCCAATACGAGGCAACCACCGACCAGACGACGGTCATCAATATGACGAATCACTCCTATTTCAACCTGTCGGGCAACCCCGCGTCGACCATCCTCGACAATATCCTCTACGTGAATGCCGACAAGTTTACGCCGGTGGACGACACCTTTATCCCAACCGGCGAAATCCTCCCCGTGAGCGGCACGCCGATGGACTTTACCGCGCCTCTGGCAGTGGGCGAGCGCATCAACAACTACGATTATGTGCAGTTGAAAAACGGCAATGGCTACGACCACAACTGGGTGCTCAACACCGCCGGCGACATCGCTCAGTTGGCTGCCAAAGTTACTTCACCCGCGTCGGGCATCTCTCTGGAGGTCTATACCTCCGAGCCGGGGATGCAGGTCTATACGGGTAACTTCCTCGACGGCACCGTGACGGGCAAAAAGGGCACGGTCTATAACCAGCGGGCGGCTATCTGCCTGGAAACACAGCACTTCCCCGATAGCCCCAATCACCCCGAATGGGCAACGGTGCTTCTGGAACCCGGGCAGACCTATCGCAGCGAATGTATTTTCAAATTTGGTAGATGAGAAGAGGCAACGCTAAAAAAAAATCAGCCCCGGCACAATAAAACGAATAATTACCCGTTTTAAAAACCATAAAAAAAATAATACTAATAATGCTGAAAATAAACTGGTACCGACGGCTTAAACGAATGTTGGACATCATTTTTTCGCTGTGTGTCATGCTGACCGTTTTTCCAATCGCGTACATCCTCTTCGGAGTGCTTATCAAATGTTCGTCGCGAGGTCCCGTTCTGTTCAAACAGAGGCGCACGGGATTGTGTGGCAGGGAGTTTGATTGCTACAAATTTCGCTCGATGCGCCTCAACCGCGAGGCGAATGAGGTGTCGGCAAGGACGAATGACCCGCGCATCACCCGTATCGGACGCTTTTTGAGATTCTCCAATCTGGATGAAATTCCGCAGTTTTGGAATGTTTTGAAAGGCGATATGAGCGTGGTGGGACCGCGTCCGCACATGCTGAAGCACACCGAATACTATTCAAAAATCATCGACAACTACATGGAGCGCCATTGTGTGCAGCCGGGCATCACCGGATGGGCGCAGGTGCAGGGTTTTCACGGGGCTACGCAAACCCTCGAACAGATGGAAGGGCGCGTCCGCTTAGACCGGTGGTATGTGCAAAACCGGTCGTTGGGGTTGGATGTGAAAATCTTTTTTAAAACTATACACATTTTATGTATCCACTGAAATTTGAGCCGATATTGAAGTCCATCATTTGGGGGGGCGAACAAATTGCGGCGTTTAAAAATTTGCCACCCACGGATGGTATCGGTGAGAGTTGGGAAATCTCCGGCGTGGCGGGCAATGTGTCTGCGGTGAGCAACGGCAGCCTCAAAGGGCAATTGCTGACCGATTTGTTGGCAACAGACGGCGAGCGGCTGCTCGGCAAAGCGGTGTACAAGCGTTTTGGCAACACCTTTCCGCTGCTGATTAAGTTCATTGATGCGCGCACGCCTCTGTCGATACAGGTGCATCCCAACGATGAATTGGCGAAAAAGCGGCACAACTCGTTTGGCAAAACGGAGATGTGGTATGTGGTGAAAGCCGCCCCGGGGGCATCGCTCTATTCGGGCTTTTGCAAGCCGATGGATGCCAACAAATATGTGCAAAGCCTTGCCGATGACACGTTTATGGACTATTTGCAGAAATATGAAGTCGCGCCCGACGATGTGTTCTTTTTGCCTGCCGGTCGCGTCCACGCCATCGGAGCAGGCTGTTTCATCGCCGAAATCCAACAAACCTCCGACATCACCTACCGCATCTACGACTACAACCGCAAAGATGCCAACGGCAACCCCCGCGAACTACACACCGAATTGGCAAAAGATGCCATCAACTACCGCCTCACCCCACCCGAAAAGGACACCCTGCCCATCTCGTGCCCCTATTTCACCACAGGCATTATTGACGCAAAAAAGGGCATGACGCAGACGCGCACGCATGGCGATACTTTCGCCATATATATATGCGTGAAGGGGCAGGCGATGCTGACTGATGTTTCCGACACCGCAGTCGCACTTCGGCAGGGCGAAACGGTGCTTGTGCCCGCAGTGAATAGTGGGAAAATTATGTTGGAATTTGCGGAAGACAGCAAATTGTTAGAAACATTTATAAGCAATAACTAAGTGTTATGGCAATAGAGTATGACAACAGGAAAAAATACTCATCGGAAGAGTTGATGGAATTGGCTTTTCAAGAGAGCCTTTTTTCTGTAGATGACGATAATCATACCAACAAACCAAACCCTAAAGTTGGCGCAATACTGACAACTACCGAAGGGAAAATATTAGCAACTGCCCATCGAGGCGAACTACGTATTGGTGAACATTGCGAATATACGTTGATTGAACGTAAATTGAAATCTGAAAATTTGAGAGGTTGTCATTTGTATGTAACTCTTGAGCCTTGTGTTGATGAAGCAAGAACCCCTCCTAAACGGGGATGCTCAACACATATTATAAAAGCTCGATTAGGGAAAGTCTTTATTGGTATTCGCGACCCTAATGTGGATGTTGAAAATAAAGGTGCTGAAAAATTGATGTCAAAAGGTATTGAAGTCAAAGATTTTCAACCTGAAATCGCCACTAAAATTAGAAAAAGTATTGCAGATTTTATTCAATATCAAGAGGCTCAAAAATTTACAAAACAGGGAAAGGAAGCACAAATCCCGGTTGATTATCTAAAACAAGCCATCGCTGATACCTCTATTTCTTTATTCTCGAAACAAGCCATAGATGAGTTTATTAAAAACTCAGAAGCCGGGTTTACTTATCCATCACAACCTTTCAATGAATGGGCATTATCTTTTGGTGTAGCAACAAAAGACGGTAATAATGTTTTGCCCACCAACTTAGGACTTTTGTTATTTGGCGAACATTCGGAAGAAACACTTCATCACACAATTTTCAAAGTAGAATTGGATTATGGAAGTGGCAAATCCGAAATAAAGGATTTGGGTGGTCCCGTGGCTACTCAACTGCAAAGGGTAATGGATTTTATTCAAGATAAGGGACTAAGAATGACTATAGACAGAAGTAGTGCTAAACGAAAAACAATCTCTGAATTTCCGCTGGAAGTAATGAGGGAAGTGATTGCTAATGCTATCATACATAGAGACTATTCTATTGAAGAGGCTACAAATTATCTTTACGTTAGTCCTGAAAAAATTATAGTCAGAAGCCCCGGTTTGCTAATGTCGCCACTAACTATTGATGATATGCAAACAATGGATTTGCCTTCAATCAGCCGTAATCCTAAAATTATGTTTGTATATAACCGTATGGGATTAGCAGAACAAAGAGGTATTGGTTTACGAAATATGAAGCGGTTGCCTGAATTAGGCTTTCCTTCTCCAACTTTCAATATGAGAGGTAATATTTTGGAAATTATCTTTGCTCGTGGTGCCTCGTCAATTCCTGAATTGATGGGTGTTGATACTGAAAATTTAACACGTGAAGATAGAGATGGGCTGTTTTTTATTCAGCAGAATGAAGCCGTTGTGGTTAAAGACTACGCCACCCACTTTGGCTTAACAGACAAAACGGCACAGCGAAGAATTACTAAACTGTTAGAATTAGGCTTGATTGAAAAAGAGGGCGAAAACAGGTGGGTTAGATACAAAATAAAAAATGTCAAGGACAAAATCAAGGACAATTTAAGCACACAAAAAAATAAAAATCTGTATCAAGGACAAAATCAAGGACAAATTGTCCTTGATAGGCAAAATAAAAAATAAACATCTGTATCAAGGACAAAAATCGTAATTCGTAATTTTTAATTCGTAATTAAATATGTTTTCAGGAATAGTAGAAGAAGCCGCTACGGTGGTGAATCGGGTGATGGAGAAGGGCAATTTGCACTTGACGTTGCGGTGTTCGTTTTTGGACGAGTTGAAAATCGACCAGAGTGTGGCGCACAATGGCGTGTGTTTGACCGTCGTGAGCCGCACGGAGGACAGTTACACGGTAACTGCCATTCAGGAGACGCTCGACAAGACCAATCTTGGGCTGCTGCAAATCGGCGACAAGGTGAACGTCGAGCGCAGTATGCAAATCAACGGGCGGTTAGACGGACACATCGTGCAGGGTCACGTCGACCAAACGGCAGTGTGCACGCAAGTGGTGGAAAATCAGGGCAGTTGGTACTTTTCGTTCGAGTATCAGTTTAACAAGGAAATGGCGCAGAAGGGCTATATGACGGTCGAAAAAGGCTCGGTGTGCGTCAATGGCGTGAGCCTGACGGTGGTCAATTCGCAGGACAGCAGTTTTCAGGTCGCGATTATCCCCTACACCTACGAGTTTACGAATTTTCACCAAATCAAAGCTGGCACGGTCGTCAATCTCGAATTTGACATCATTGGCAAATATCTGAGCAAACTGCGATGCATATAGCACACACGCTGACCAAGGCGGAGCGGCTTTCCTTGCAGCGGGAGCTTGACCTATTGTTTAATCGCGAGGAGCCGCCCGAATCGTTTTTGGCGTATCCCCTGCGCGTGGTGTTTGTCGAACAAAAGCCCGCATCGGGTGCTTCCGTAGCCATTTTGGCGAGTGCCCCGAAGAAGAAATTCAAACACGCCGTTGACCGCAATCGGCTGAAACGCCTCATTCGGGAAACGTGTCGCCTCAACAAAACGGCTCTGTGCAACGCGATGCAGGCAAAAGACAGCGGCGTGCTGGTCGGCTTCCTGTATGTCGGCGACACCATTTGCACTTACGACACGATGGAGGCGGCGATGCGGAAAGCTCTGAACACGTTGATACACAAAACAATATGCACCAACGATTGAGCGACCAACTGAAAAAAGCCGGCACATTTTTGGCACTCCTGCCAATCCGGTTTTATCGCGCGTGCATTTCGCCGCACACGCCCGCCGCCTGCCGCTTCACGCCCACCTGCTCCGAATATGCCATCGCCGCCATTCAAAAACATGGTGCTCTCAAAGGCTCGTGGCTTGCCTTTCGGCGCATTCTCCGCTGCCATCCCTGGGGCGGATATGGCTACGACCCCGTGCCGTAAAAAAAAATTGTTCGGCGATGTTATAATTTCTCATCCCACTCGTCATCCTTATAGATATGCAAATAGAACGGTTCAAATCAGAAGTTATTCCGCTGCGGGATACGCTTTTTCGGACGGCTGTAAAATACTTGCAGCAGCCGGAAGATGCCGAGGATGTGGTGCAGGAGGTGCTGCTGCGCCTTTGGAACAGGCGCGAACAGTTGGATACGGTGGTCAATCCCGCCGCCTTCGCGATGCAGATGACGAAAAACAGTTGCCTCGACCGTTTGAAATTGCAGAAAGAAACGACGGAAGCCGATGATTTGCAGTTGGGAACGACACGGGAAACGCCCCATTCGACGCTTGAACAGCACGATGCGGTGGCATTGGTCAAACAAATCATCGAACACTTGCCCGAATTGCAGCGGCAAATCATCCGAATGCGCGACGTGGAAGGCTACGAATTGCAGGAAATCGCCGACATCACCGCCACGCAAATCACCGCAGTAACCGTCAATCTTTCGCGCGCACGAAAAAAAGTGAGAGAAACATATTTGAAAATTATGAATTATGAAAACAAATGAAAAGCAAATAGCAGCATTGCTCGACAAGTATTTCGAGGGCTTGACAAGTTTGCAGGAGGAGAAGACCCTGCGGGATTATTTCCGGCAGGAGAATATTTCGGAGGAGTTTAGGGTGTATCAGCCTATATTCCAATACTTTACCTCTTGTCATTGCGGGCGTGCCCCGCAATCCCATCACCTGCCGCATTGGATTTTCGCCATCGCCGCCTCCCTCCTGCTGCTCATCACCGTGCGCTTGGCTTGGAGCGTGCCGGAAACGTCGCAGGCATACATTGACGGGCAAAAACAGGCGGATATTGCCGTTATGTCGTCGCAGATTGATGCGCTGGATTTATTTTTAGGAGATAATTAAATTAAAGGAGTATGAAAAAGTTGAAAAGATTTTGCTTATTGTTGGCATTTATGTTGTCGAGTTTGGCTGTCAGTGCACAGGAAGGGCTGAATATCGACCGGATATTCAACGATTACGGTCGGCAAAAAGGCTCTGTGCTGCTTGTGCTGGCAAAAGATGTGCTGGGCGAGCACAGCAAAATCAGCCAGTATAAAAGTCTGATTGTGGCATCCGCCGATTCTGCGATGCTGAGCAACACCTGTGCCGCCATTGGCAGCGATTTGGGGGCAGACGGAACTGTGATGTATAGTTTAAGAATGGGCAAATCAACGACTTACGAATATGCCCTCCTGTCCTACAAGGCAAAAAAAATGACTCTTATTTACATCAAAGGCGATTTCCCGCCCGACGAACTGAATGCGGAGTTGAAAAAATTGAAAAATTTATTTATCAGAGTAAACAACAAACAAATAAAATTATAAAGTATGAAAAATTTAGTAGTATTAGCCTGTGGATTAGGATTTTCCGCAGCAGTGTCGGCGCAGGACACGATTGTCGTTGCGACAGAAGTGACAGAAGTGACAGCGGTCGAAGAGGTAAATGGCGCGACGGAAGATGTGATAACGGAAAAGTCCGAGTCGAAAAGTTTTGTTCTCTTGGATGGGTCGCTCTCCACCGATTTTGCGCATTTTTGGGACAAAAAAGACCGGAAAAAAAACCGGAAAAAGGAGCAGAAAGCCCATTGGAGCGGTTTCGGCTTTGCGTTCTCCAATTTGGAGGGCTTGCAGCCCGATGTGGATTTGAAATTGACCCGCTCGTATTCCTTCATCCTGAATTTGAAAACCTATGTGGTGCCCGTTCATCCCCATTGGTTGCTGTTTACAGGCTTTGGGCTGGATTTTTCGCGCTACCATTTCAAAGGGAATGTCGGCTTGAAACCTGTTGGCAACAAAGCCGAATTTGTCGCCGATGAGGACGTGAGTGCCTACAAATACAGCAAATTTGTGGCGTATTACGTGACCATCCCCGTGATGCTGGAATATCAAACCCGCCTGGGCAGCAAGACCTTTTTCATCAACGGCGGTGTCGAGGGAATGCTCAAATACACCTCCAAGGCGGAAACGAAAATAGGGGACGGAATCACGGAAACGTACGCAGGGAATGATGTGAACGTGCTACCGCTGAACTACCGTTTCTCCGGTCGCATAGGCATCGGCGACCTCGCCCTTTTCGGCTATTATCAGTTCCATTCGCCCTTTGAAGGCGGGAAAGGACCTGATGTGCAGCCTTATGGTATTGGGTTGCTGCTTGGGTTTTAAACCTGTTTTTTGGATGTTATCCACAATTCGGTTGTGTGTGGCGTGGGCAATTTAAATTTCCGTTACCAATCAATTTTATTGATTGTTTCGTTGAGTTGCTTTATTTTGTCAATCAGTTTGTTGAACGGTAAGGAATCGCCGTAAATCATAGTTGCCTGCATATTGATATAATCGTCTTCCCACTGGTCAATAATGTTGGTTGGGGGCACAATATTTATTGTTCTTGGGGCAAGTGTATCATAATCAAAGCCTTTTAAGCCAACGAAAATGCGGCGGTGTTCTACTACGGAGTTGTATAAATCTTTATTTGCCAATGCTTCGGCTGCAATCGGCGTATCCATGATTTTAACTAAATCGTACAAATGGCGTGTCATTCGTTCTGTTCGCATGAAATCCTTGGGCTTGGCAAATTCTTCGTGCAACAGGCATATTTTTTCAATGAAAGTGCGTTGTGGAACAACGGCTTGCACAGCAAAAAGTGGTTCTACAAATGGTGCTTGAGGCAATGCTTCATCTATCATTGATTGCAGATTTATACTTTGCACCGGCTCACTCATGGAACGTCCGCTGATTTCCACAATCACTTTGCGTTTGATATAGGGGTTTTCATCGAAAAGTGATTGATATTCCATTTCGATTATTTCGGGGTCGGTGGTTGTAATTGGTGTGATGTTCACTTTTACGGCAAAATCATCAGGTTTTATTCCGTTGATTTCCAATTGTTTTGCTAAACAAATTGCAATTTTTCTCGAACAAAAGAGCAAGCCGCACGGCGCAGTTTGTCACTTATCTGTGTTTTTGAAAGTGCGCCGCTAAAGCCCAAATACTCACGATTGATGGCAATGTCGATGTCTTCGGAAAATCGCTCAATCAAATTCCAGCATTTGCTCAATGATGTACCTCCCTTGAAAGAGAAATTTTCGGCATGGGGCAACGAAAATAAAGCGCGTAAAACGGCTGTTACCCACCAGTCTTTTTCGATGACTACCGGCGAAACTTTGAGCACATCTTGCGCACGGCGAAAAGTTACTCGTCTTTCTTCTTTTGATAAACTGTTGAAATTCATAATGTTAAAATTATTTTCCGCACCCAAAGCGGCATTAATTGCATATCTGTTTTTAATTCTTTTTCGGAAACATGAGCCAAATGTGATTTGATAATTTCCAACTGTTTAGGTGTTACATTGCCCTCTCCAATTTCTCGCAAGGCAGACACTATCAGCATCAGTAATTGTGATTTGTAAGCCAACGTGCGCACTTCTGACGTGTGTTTGAACAAGATGCCTTTCCCGTTGCCAATTTTAATGCGCCGCGCCGCGCCATCGGTTATAAACACCGCATTCACAACCACTTGTGTAGAAAGCCCCAGTGCATTGAGCGCATACGACCCGGTAGGCACGATGCGAATTTTATCTCGTTTGGCGATGCCGTAGGCAACATCTTCAATTGAGGGTGGAATAACACCCAATCCGAATTTTTTATCTATTTGAGGATAGTAATAAATGCCGTGCGCTATACGCATCAGTAAACCCGATTTTTGCAGCCTGCCAAATGCCAACCGTATAGCGACAGGCGTTCCAAAAGTAGCAAAGTCATCCGGGAAAAACAATTTTCCACGCTTGCTCTTTTTTATCTTGCTTTCTATTTGACTATAAGTGCTTTGCATTCTAATTTTGTTTGATATTTTGACACAAATATGTGATAAATTTGTGTCAAAAATCCGACTGCAAAGGTAGTGCTTATTTTTAATATAAACAAGGGGTTAAAAGGTGTCTTTCACAATGCGCACAATCTTGATGGCGAGGGTGTTGGGTAGTCCTTATCATCTTTTTCCGGATACAACTCTATGCGATTCTGTATATTAATTTCGGCGGCAAATTTACGCATTATTTTTAATTGCCAAAATCATGTAACGGAAGTTTTATGTATTTTTAACAAAAATAAAACCAAAAAACTTTTTTTGTTCCAAAAGTTTTCTGTACCTTTGCAGCCGAATTTAGAAATAAAATAAAACAATGAAATTAGTTTTTGGTAAAAAGATGACTGTGATGGCGTTGATGGCAACGCTGGCTTGTTCTACATTGGGTGCGCAGGAAACGGCGGCATCCTTGGAATTGACTTTGGACGACGCAATCAGGATTGCGCTGAGCGACAATCCTACTATCAAGATTGCCGACCGCGAATTGGAGCGGGTGGATTATTCCAAAAAAGCGGCTTGGGGCGCGTTGTTGCCCACGGTGGACGGTACGGCGCAATATGGTAAATACTTGAAGCCGGCAACAATGGCATTAGCCGGAATGGTAATAGACTTGCCTACCGAC
>BNTT01000015.1 GCA_025996815.1 Bacteroidia bacterium | reverse complement strand
AAACTTTGCTGGCTACCAAAAGTCAAAGTAAAACGGCTCATTTACTGCGGATTAGCTTTGACCAGGTACATCGAGTAATGCACCGTGCGGTAGAGATTGGGATGTCGCGTCGCTCTCCGGAACAGCGCTATTACTTTTTGAGTATAGACGAAAAAGCGATTCATAAGGGGCATGATTATGTTTCAATTTTGTCGGAAGAAGGGACCGGGATAGTTATAGATGTGATTGAAGGGCGTGCTTTACACTGCCACGACCCGTTCCATTGTGTTGGTTATTTGAACAAGGCAGTCGATAAATGCCGCAAAAGAGAAGTCAAACAAAACGAAGCATTGAGAAAGTCTAAATGGCTGTTTCTCAAAGATAAAGCAAGTTTGACAGACGAACAATATTTCCGATTTGAGGCAATAAACAACAGTAATTATGAAGTATCAAAAGCGTGGAGAGTGAAGGAAAACTTCCGCGATATACTTCGCAGGACTTCACCGATGGAAGCATTATCGCTGTTTTATATATGGAAACGAGATGCCAAACACGCTCAAATCAAAGAAATCAATGAAGTTGTAGATATGTTTGAAAGGCATAAAATAGGAATAATAAACGCTATGAAAACAGGTGCTAACAACGCGCGAGCCGAACGATTAAACGGGGCAATACAAGAGTTAAAAACAATCGGAAGAGGTTACAGAAATACCGCTAATTTCAGAACGGCTATTCTCTTCTTTAACGGTGATTTAATGCTCTTTCCACACAATTCCCAGTAGAACCTCAATTTTTAATTCGTAATTTTTAATTCATAATTTTTTTGTAACTTTGCCCCCGAAGAATTGATGTTTTTCGTGTATGAAAGAAAATGATTGGAAGGAGCGGCAGAACGTGGTGTATTCGACAAATCCCGATTTTCGGTATGAGAATGGGGCGGGCGATGAGGCGGCGACACTGCCGAAAGAGAAGCAACTGCTTCGTATTCAGTTGGATAAGAGAAATCGCGGCGGCAAGCAGGTGACGTTGCTAACGGGGTTTGTGGGTGCCGATGATGATTTGCAGGCGTTGGCTAAACTCCTGAAAACCAGATGCGGGGTGGGAGGCTCTGCCAAAAATGGCGAGATTATCGTTCAGGGCGATTTTCGGCAAAAAGTGTTGGAGATTTTACAAAAAGAGGGATATAATAAAGTGAAATTATGAAAAATAGGATTGGTGCTATGCGGGTCGCGCCCGCGATGACAGTTGGGTTGCTGCTGTGGGGTGCACTTTTTGAGGTGCAGGCACAGCCCTTTCAGACGGAGATATTTGCCGAAGACGTGCACACTCTGCGCGTTGCGCCGGAACAGCAGTGGGAGGCGGCTCCGGTTGTTGGGTTGGAACAAAATCGGGCGGTTGTGATTAGTTTTGATGTTCTGGGGACCACCTCCGACCATCATTATACCTACCGCATTGTGCATTGCAATGCCGATTGGAAAAAATCGGCATTGGCAACACACGAGTATCTGGGCGGGTTGCAAGACAATCCTCTGACGGATTATAAGACGTCGATAAACACGACGATGGACTATGTGCATTACGAATTGGCGGTGCCCAACAAGCAGGCGAAATTGAAGGTGTCGGGCAATTATGTGGTGCAGATATTTGAAGAAGGCGTTGACGAGCCGCTCCTCAATGCCTGTTTTTCGGTTGTGGAGCCTTTGGTTGCCGTGCAGATGACAATTTCGCCGGATACGGACAAAGGCGTGAAGACCAAGTTTCAGGCAGTCAATTTCGACATCGTTTATGGCAACAACCTCATTAAAAGGCTCGACAAAGACTTGAAAGTCTTTGTGTTTCAAAACAATCGGCACGACAATGCGGCGCGGTTTGTGAAAACGACTTTGTTTAATCCCTCCAAGACCACATTTGAGCACAATCCGGCACTGATTTTTGATGCCGGCAATGAATATCGCCGCTTTGAGATGGTTACCACGCAGTCTGTGGGGATGAATGTCGAAGCGGTAAACTTCTACAAGCCCTATTATCACGCCTCGTTGCGTCCCGACAACTTTCGCAGCAACGGCGTTTATGCCTTCTCCGACGACCTGAACGGCAAGGTGATGATTCGCAACAAGGAT
Organism: Bacteroidia bacterium; assembly: GCA_025996815.1. Classification (GTDB taxonomy): domain Bacteria; phylum Bacteroidota; class Bacteroidia; order Bacteroidales; family Azobacteroidaceae; genus Azobacteroides. The sequence goes on along the minus strand of BNTT01000015.1, from coordinate 35,135 downwards.
GCCAAAGACTCCAATTGCGAGGCGGATTATGAATATGTGCACTTCACCTTGCTGTGTCCGCAGCCCTTGCCCGACAAGGTGTATATCCTGAGCGAGGCATTCAATAATCTGTTAAATTCCCGCTCCGAAATGGTGTATGACGAGGGCGAGGGCGGATATTTCGCCGATGTGCTGCTGAAACAGGGCTATTACAACTATATGTATGTAACCCAAAGCAAGCCCGCCGCCGCCGCACAAACCGCCCCGATTGAGGGCGACTACTATCAAGCGGCAAACGAATACAGCGTCCTGGTATATGCCCGAATGCCCGGCAAGCAATACGACCAATTAGTTGGCTTCCAAACAATCGGTGGGTTTTGACTTATTTAAACAAATCAGAATGCGTCCCTGTTCTGACAAAATGGACTGTGCCTTCAAAATCCGGTTCATCACAATAATCTTCAATATACCAAGTCATTAGCCAATCCGGTTTTATGTGGCATTCGTTATGTCCTGCATAATTTCCTGATAAAGGATGAGGTAAATACACTTCCGGCAATGTGCCTGTTACACATAAAGTTTTGATAGCTTCATCAATCAATGCTATATCAAGATTACGCTTCATACATAACTTATAATCTTTTTTGAATTGCCCGGTTCGTTTAGGATAGTACACAAATCAATTTTTTAAATCATATAAGAGTGCATCAATACTGTCAAAACCTACCGTAGTGTTTTTTTGAGCCTCGCTCATTGCTTTTTGGGTATCAGAATTTGGAATGTCGCTAATTGCCACTCCGTTAGATGAAAAAAAATCTTTGAGTTGATTCCCAGACTTTCTAATATCAATGCGCACATAACTAGGTACACCAAGTACGTTGCGTTCAATTGTTATTCCTGTTGCTACCTGATTCATACATTTATTATTTTTAATTACCCCGCAAAGGTACTGTTTTTTTTCCAAATAGCAAATTTGGTGCTTGCCCCGCAATCCCCTATTCTACACCGTTAGACAATTGCTTCAATTATTTGGTGCAAGCGCACTCTGTTGCCGTGCCAAATAAGCGGATTGAACGGCAATCATGTTTGTTATCCGCTGCTTGTACACATCCAATTCTATATCGTTGATGCCTGCGGTGCGCAGATTGTTGTTCAGTCGGGCGCGGTGTGAGAGGCAAGCGTTGTGGAAAGCATCTTTCGGCATACCACGGTAGCGATATTTTTGCTGACGGGAATAGGTCATTTCTGCCGTTTTATAGCCCACAGCATCCTGTACAGCCTTATATGCGCGAAGGGCATCTTTGAACGACTCTATCGCCACATTCATACTGGTTAGCAGTCCGGTTTCAGTTGCGCGGCAATGATGCTGTTCCACAGTCAGATAGGCGATATCCACAAGAATCACGGTTTCTATGTCATTGTTTGCGTTAGCCCCCGCTTCCTTGAAAACAGTCAATGCTTCCAATAGACCATCTGAGAGTAGAATTCGCCCTTCAATTTCACCGCCCTCTGTGGCAAGTCCCTTGCGTCCGAGGTAGATATTGTGCACACTCAGGGCTATTCTATCGACTAAGCCAATCTTTTCCATATTCTGCCTCCGCCTCCGATAGGTTATAATTCATTTGTAACAAGGCTTCTACGCCCATCATCTCCTTACACCATTTCGCCAAAAAAGGTGCTAACGGAATTTGTCGCCGCACTCTGTCCGCTTCCTCCAATTGCCCCGCGTTTTTCAGTTCAATGCTTCTCACTCCGATGGCGAGTTTTTCTTTTAATGTCATTTCTTTGTATGCCATAATTTTTATTTTTTTTATTTTTTTGCTGCAAAGGTACGAAATAATTTAGTAGTTATAAAAATAATATGTAACTGGCGAGGCGATTTGGAAATAAGAAAAATTATTTGTACCTTTGCACTCGCTTTTGAGAACATCCGTGTGATGGGAGATTGAGGGCAACTTAATTTTGAGTAACACAAATAATTAAAAAATGAAGACATTTAAATTAGAAGGTGCTTTGCGAAAAGGCACAGGTAAAAAAGCCACTAAGGCGGTGCGTAGCGAATCATCAGTGCCCTGCGTGCTGTATGGAGGCGAAGAGGTGAAACACTTCACGGTGACCAAAGAGGGCATCCGCAAGTTGATTTACACCCCCGAAGTGCAGTTGGTGGACTTGAACATCGACGGCAAAGCGTCCAAAGCAATTTTGCAGGATTCACAGTATCATCCGGTTAGCGAAGAACTGCTGCACGTCGATTTTATGGAAATCTTTGACAGCAAGCCGATTATCATTGCCATCCCCATCGTGCTGGAAGGCTTGGCAGAAGGCGTGCGTGCGGGGGGTAAACTCTCGCTGGAAATGCGCAAACTGAAAGTGAAAGGCTTGTACAAGGATATTCCCGAAAAATTGGTCGTCAATGTCGAGAAATTGGATTTGGGCAAAACCATTCAGGTGGGCGCGCTCTCGTTCCCGAAATTGGAACTCCTGAACGCGAAAGACAATGTGGTGTGTGCTGTCAAATTGACCCGCGCCGCACGTGGAGCCGCCGCGAAAGCCTAATCGGTGAAAAGATAAAGATAGAGATATGAAGTATTTGATTGCCGGGCTGGGTAATATCGGCGACGAGTATGCCGACACCCGCCACAACATCGGATTTATGACATTGGACGCCCTCGCAGATGCGTCCAATGTTGTTTTTGACATCAACAAGCGGTATGGTGCCATCGCCGAGTTGCACCTGAAAAATGCGCAGATGGTGCTTCTCAAGCCTTCCACGTATATGAATTTGAGCGGCAACGCCGTCCGCTACTGGTTGCAGAAAGCGAACATCGCGGTCGAAAATCTCTTAGTTGTGGTGGACGACCTGATGCTGCCTTTTGGGGCGTTGCGACTGAAAACCAAAGGCAGCGATGCCGGTCACAACGGCTTGAAACACATACAGGCGACTCTCGACACGCAAAATTACAGCCGCCTCCGCTTCGGCATCGGCAACGACTACCCGCAAGGCGGTCAGCTCGACCATGTGTTAGGGCAATTCAACGCCGAAGAGCAAAAAACACTTCCCGAACGCATCCTGCAAGCCACCGAAATTATCAAAAGTTTCTGCCTCGCAGGTCCGGAAATCACGATGAATCTATTTAATAAAAAATAATTATGAAACAATTTCAAAAATGTTTATGCATTGGTTTATTCTTTTTGTCGCCAGAGCTTTGGGCGCAAGAGGGGATAGAAAATGGGGGGGGGGGTACATTCTCTCATTTGCAGTCTTCGCCGCGGATGGCGTATGGTGACGACTGGCTGCATGGAGTGGTTGATGCAACCGGATTTTTCCAAAACAGCGAGTTTTTCAGTCCGCTGGCAGTGGGTCAGACGCTGCCGGGCATTCAATTTGTGCCGCGATTGACTTTCCAAATTGAACAATTCAGATTGGAGTGGGGTGCCTACGCCGTGTATTATGCGGGCGACGAAAAGAACAGCAATGCTTTCAATCAGATGTTTATTCGGATGCAATATGCTGTGAATCCGGATTTTAATCTGGTGCTGGGCAATCTCTATGGCGGATTGAGTCACCGCCTGATTGAGCCGCTCTATCAATGGGAACGGCACTACACGGCGCGTCCGGAGAGCGGTTTGCAGGTGCATTTTGAGAATAAAAAATACTTTGCCGACGTGTGGCTGGATTGGGAGCAATTCATCCGTCGCGGCGATTCCATCCCCGAACTGCTCACCTTTGGCATCTCCACAAGTGTTTTGCTGACGTCCGAAGAGAGTCGGTTTCGCCTCTCGGTGCCTTTTCAGTTGCTCGTCCACCATCAGGGCGGGCAAATCGATACGTCCGACAAACCCAAAATCGTGATGGGCAATGTGGCAGCCGGCATCAATGCCGAATGGTTCGCTGGCTATAATTTACTTCAATCTTTGGCGTTAAAGACTTATGTAACAGGCTATTTGGATAATACTGAAGACCTTGCGCTACGCCCATATACAAAAGGGTGGGGGATATATCCCGTGTTGGAAGCACGCGCAAAATACGTCACAATGGCAGTCGGCTATTGGCACGCCAACAAGTTTTATGCCTTTGAAGGCGAATCGCTCTTCGGCTCATTCAACCCCTACGAACCCGAAAAGCAGTTTCCAATCCGCGATTTGGTAACGGCTAAACTGTTGTATCAAAAGGCGTTGCTTCACAGTTTGCACGCCGGCGCGCAGATAGAAATTTACAGAGATTGCGGTTTGCGGCGCACGGATTACAGTTTTGGGGTGTATCTGCGGTTTAATAGACAAATCTTTTAATCATGGAAGAACGCATAGACAAATGGTTGTGGGCAGTCCGCCTCTTCAAGACCCGCTCGCTGGCGGCGGAAGAGTGCAGCAAGGGGCGTGTGGCGGTGAATGGGGCAACGGCTAAGCCGTCGCGCAGTGTCAAAATCGGCGATGTGGTGGATGTGAAAAAGCCGCCCGTAACCTATTCGTTCCGCGTGCTGGCACTGACCAACAATCGCGTGGGCGCAAAATTGGTGCCCACCTGTTTGGAAGACATCACGCCGCCGGAGCAGTACGAAATACTTGAATTGCAGAAGATTAGCGGCTTCGTCGACCGTGCGCGCGGCACCGGTCGCCCCACGAAAAAGGAGCGGCGCGATTTGGACGAGTTCACGCGGGTGTAAAATTTTTCGTATCTTTGCGCAACGATTCTCAAAGTATGAATATAGCAGCCCTTGTTTCGGGAGGAGTGGACAGTTCGGTGGTGGTGCATCAACTCAAAGATGCCGGCTACGACCCTGCGATTTTCTATATCAAGATTGGTATGGAAGACAAAGACGGCTATGTCGATTGCCCGTCGGAGGAGGACATCGAAATCACGACCGCGATAGCCAAAAAATACGGCTGCCGGATGGAGGTGGTGTCGCTGCAAGAGGAATATTGGGCGAATGTGGTGAGCTACACGATTGATGCCGTGCGGCGCGGCTTGACGCCCAACCCCGATATGATGTGCAACAAACTGATAAAATTCGGCACCTTTGAACAGAAATGGGGGCACGCTTTCGACAAAATTGCGACAGGACATTATGCCACCACCACCGATGTGAACGGCAAAACATACCTCTCCACGGCGGCAGACCGCGTGAAAGACCAGACCTATTTTTTGGGGCAGGTCGATTATCTGCAAGTGTCCAAACTGATGTTCCCCATCGGGCATCTGCAAAAAAGCGAGGTGCGGGCGATTGCCGCGGCGCAGGGACTGCCAAGCGCGTTGCGCAAGGACAGTCAGGGCATCTGTTTTTTGGGAAAAATCAATTACAACGATTTCATCCGCCGCTATCTGGGCGAAAAATCGGGCAAAATTGTTGAATTGGAAACCGGCAAAATATTGGGCGAGCACCGCGGCTACTGGTTTCACACCATCGGACAGCGGCGGGGACTGCAATTGGGCGGCGGACCGTGGTTTGTGGTCAAAAAAGATGTCGAAAACAACATTATATATGCCTCCAAAGGCTACGAGCCGGAAACGGCGTATGGCAAAGTAGTGAACCTGCAAGGCTTCCATTTCATCACGCGCGACCCGTGGGGCACGTTTGACGACGAAAAACACATCGCGTTCAAAATCCGCCACACGCCCGAATTTACGTTCGGAACGCTCCGCCGCATCGGCGACATCTACCGCATCGCGTCGGAAGACAGGATACAGGGCATCGCCGCAGGGCAGTTTGGCGTGATTTATGATGTGGATTGCAGGCTGTGTTTGGGGAGTGGGCAAATTGTCGAGTAGTTATGAGTTATGATGAAACAGATATTATTGGTTGGATTAGGCGGCGGGGTGGGGAGCATTTTGCGCTTTCTGGCTTCCAAGTGGTTGGTGCAGAGCGATAGATGCGGCTTTCCGTTGGCGACATTTGCCGTCAATGTGCTTGGCTGCCTGCTGATTGGGTTGCTGATTGGCTGGTCGCAGCGGCACAATGCGTTGGGTGGTGATATGCGGGCGTTGCTGGTTGCAGGGTTTTGCGGCGGCTTCACCACTTTTTCGGCTTTTTCGCTGGAAAACGTGCAACTCGCCCAATCGGGGCAATACGGCACCCTTTTGGCGTATGTTTTGGCTACGCTAATCATCGGTTTTGTAGCCGTTTATGCCGGATTTTTATTAACAAAACAATTTTTGCCTATGTAGATAAACACCACGTGCATACGCACATTTTAAAACATTTTGGAAAAAGCGTTTAGCTTGTATTCTGGTGTCTGAAACTTCGACAATTTCAAACATAAACCAAGAATAAGTAGTTAGCGCTCACGCGATTGCGCGTGGGCTTACTTATTTGGTTTATAGGTAGTCGAAGACCTCAGGCACGGATAAGATTTGTCCGCGCTTTTTTTATGTGCGTATTAGAACCATTCAGGACGAAGAAAAAAATAATAATCACTAAAAAAATTAAAAAAATGATTGCAAAATTGTACAGAAAATGCGTATCACCAGAAATTCGTTATACGGTGTATGATGCCTTTTTGAGTAGAGTTCTTTCTTTTGGAAGGCACCCCGGCGAAAGCCTGAAAAGTTTATTTATTTATATTTTCCAATGCTTTTTGCCAAAGACACCGGAAAATACCTTGTATGCTTTCATGGGAAAGCACGGACTGACGTTCTATCCCTACAAATTTATGCTGGAATATAAACTATCGTCCATTGACTGCATCTACGACCATCAACAGGCGATGTATTATATTGTTCATAAAGGTAAAAAATTGTATTTCCCGAAGAGGAACGAAGTAAACAACATTCGAGTTCTGTACCGGTCGTTGATTATCGAGCAGGATATTCGTTCGCCACATTGCTACCTGAACGATTTGAGCCGATTGGCGGGGAAAACCGTTTTGGATATTGGTGCCGCTGAGGGGATTTTTGCTTTGGAAGTTGTTGAACTCGTGAAGCACTTATATCTATTTGAATGTGACGAACACTGGCTCAAAGCCCTCAATGCCACTTTTGCCCCTTGGAAAGAGAAAGTTACCATCGTCGAAAAGTATGTGAGCGATGTTGATGATGAATTAAATATCACGATTGACCGGTTTTTGGAGGAGAAAGATAAACGCAATCTTTTCTTGAAGATGGATATTGAAGGCTATGAACAGGCAGCCTTAAAAGGTGCTGTGAATACATTGAAAGAGGCTCATGATTTGGATTATGCCATTTGTACCTATCATCGTGCGGACGATGCGGAGGCAATCGGCAAACTGTTTTCCGACAATCATTTTGAATCTGAATTTACAGACGGCTTTCTCTATTTTGCCGAACATAAAAGTTTCCGGAAAGGGATGATTCGCCGAAAAATTTAAAGGATTTTGTGATTTGACAAAAAACCACTACCTTTGCAGTCATGGAAGAAATTTCAAGATATATCGCTGAATTGCTGGCGCAGCATGAGGCTGTTACGGTGCCGCATTTCGGCACTTTGATGGTTGTCCCTCTGGAGGGCAAAGTGATGCATCTCGACGGTATGTTGCATCCGCCGACAAACAGCCTGCAATTTGACAGTACGCTCACCGACAGCGATGGGTTGTTGGCAGTCTATATTGGTGGTGTAGAGGAGATTACATACAGAATGGCTGAAGAGCGGCTTTTGCTGTTTGTTGCAGAATTGCGGGAGATTCTTAAGAAAAAAAAGCGCATCAGCCTGCCGTCAATCGGCGAATTTACACTTTCTCACGACAAGGAAATTATTTTTACGTCGGCTCTCACGGAAGAACTTAGTTGCAACGCGGATAATTATGGGTTAGACATGTTTTATATGCCGAAACTCAACGAGTCCGTTATTCGCGAGCATACCTCCAAAAAGGAAGACCCGACAACACAGACCTCCCATGATGACGAGGACGAACACTCGCATAAATCATCGGCGGAAACAACGGACAACGACGACTATGAGAATGAAGATGAAGATGAAGATGAAGATGACGATGAAGGCAGCGAGCAATCTCCGAAGAAAAAGAAGCGTCGCCGCTCCGTGCTCCCGCTTTTGGCGTTTATGATGTTGCTGCTCCTGATTGCCGTGATATTTTGCCTCCCGTTGATGTTTGCTCCCGATATAGGCGTTTTGTTGTTTTGGGACGACGTGTTGCAGACATTGCTACCATTAATCTCGTCGCCGGAAGAAGCAGTAGAACTGATAGAGAGGCTGATAGGTTTAACCGATTCACCAACCGATTCAATCGCGGGAGCACTCACCGATTCAATAACGGGGGCACCAACCGATTCGATAGCGGGGGGGACACTGACCGATTCAATAGCAGGAGCACCAACCGATTCGATAACGGGGGCACTCACCGATTCAATCACCGCGCCGGAGGTAGCAAAATAGCGTTTTTTAATCAACCATTTCCATTGCGCCGAAAAATTCGGGGCGATGAAAATCCGGGTCGGGGGTGCCAACGGGATTCCAGGTGAGATAGTGCGGAGTGGGGGTTTTGTCGCCACATTTGTAGAAATTGGCGCGTAATTTTCTGCCAATCGGGCTTTTGTTGGGCATCCCCAGCATCTCAAACGGGATTTCCGCCAACAATTGCCAGCGGCAAGCCCGCGGGGTGGTGATGGGCTGCTTCGGCAGCGAGGTGTGGATGACCAATTTGTTCATTTCCGCGTCTGTGAACGACCGAAAATCCTTTCGGTTGCGGCGCACGGAAGCCAGCACGCCCCCGATGCAGTTAAACTCAAAATTGCGATAGGTATCCTCCTCCGGGTCAGGCGTTTGAATGAAAAATTCGACACACGAATCTTCCCACACGGGCGACTGATAGCCGGTGCTCACCGCCTTCACAGTGTCTTCCTGCACGTCGAACAGCAAATAAAACGTGTTGTCTGCCCAAGCCGTGTAAAATTCCACATCGGGGCAGTATGGAAACGCTTCCGCCCAATTCACCGTACTCACGGCAGCCCGATTAGCCACTTGCATCATCAGTTCCGCCTTCGATTTCCAATCTGTGATGCCCAACGAAAGGGCTGCCACATGTTTAACCTGTATTGTTTTCATATTCAGCTGCAAAGGTAGTCATTTTTTCTAACTTCACAAATCACCGCTTCCGGTGCCGCGTAGGTGCGGGCATATCCCCTGTCTTGTAGGTCGTTGCCCTGAAAATTTCGTAGCGATTTTTTGGGCGCAGATAAGAGTAGTTGAAAAAGCCTTGCAGGAAGCGTTTTTCCGGCGAAAACACATCTGCCAGCGGTAGCATCTCGCCTTTTGTGGCGGGAAACCAGACGATTTTCCACGGCTTGCGATTTTCCACATAGATGCTCATCTTGTCGCTTTCGCTCTTGTTGCGACCGATAAATTCCGCGCCGGTGTCTTCTATCGGGTAATAGATGGATTCGGCACTGCCCACCACGTCCACCTGAGTCATCTCGCCGCCCACAAAATAGGCGTGGATGTCTTTGCCTTTCACTTGGTTGAAAAAGACGGAGTCCTTCTCTTCCATCGCAAAAGCGCGGTCGAGGACGTTTACGCGCTCGATATAGGACTTGTTGAACAGGATTTCGATTTTTTCGCCCGTGATTTGGTAGCCGGAGTTCCACATAATCGGGTTTTTGTAGAGATAGAGCGTCGAATCTTTGGTGTTGAATTGCAGCGAGTCGCAAACTGCCTGTAAATCAACGTTATAGATGCGCGTGCCGTAGTAGGCTTTCAGCACCTTGTCTTTCGTGTGCAGGCTGTCTTTCCTTTCCACGGTTTCCATCAGCAGCGTGTCGCCGTGCAGGAAGAGCGAATCCCGTCGGCTGTATTCAATCGCCTGGGCGGAATCGGTGGCAAAGGCGTATTCGCGTTGCTGGTCGAAATAGCCGTAGTTGCCTGTGAGGATGATTTTTTGGACGGTGTCGTTGAGCACCATATCGCCGAAAGCCTCGCCGAAACCCGTTTCGCGGTCAAAAAACAGCGTGTCGCCGGTCACCGACTGCGTTTCGTCTTTCGACCACACGGTGGAACGCTCGTAGAGCGTTGCTACGCCATCGAGTGTGCTGTATTTGCCTTTGGTGGAGTAGATTATCGCGCTGTCCGACACTATTTTGGTGTCGCCCACAATGGTCGCTACCTTGTCGATGGTGGAATATTCCAACGTGTTGGTGGTGAGCACAAAATTGACGTGTGCGTCGATGGTGTCGCTCGCGTTGAGGTCTTCGGCGGTGTTGGTGAGCACCACATGGTCTTTGAACGTCGCCAGCTTGGTGGAGGGCGAATATTCGCCGTACACAGACACCAGTTCGTTCTGCTCGTCCACCAGCGTGCCGTGGTCGAAATAGTACGCCAGATTGCGGTTGCGGTCGAAAATCAGGTCTTCGGTGAAAAGCGTCATTGAGTTGTTTTCCATCCGCACATTTTCCCACATTTTCGCCTCGTTGAGATTGCCGTCGTAGCGCAAAAAACCGCTGTACAGCATCACCGTATCGCCCTGATTGATTTGCACATTGCTGAAAGCGTCCAGCGAATTTTCCGCATCGTAGAGATACGCGCTGTCGCAATACATCAGCGCACCGTTGTGAAAAAAGCGCACATTGCCTTTCATCACGTGCACGCCGGGGTTGTCGCGGCTCATCATCGTTGAGTCGGCGTATTCCATTTTCACTTTGGACTTGGGCTTTTGTTGGGCAAAACCGCTTAAAAACACATTTGCCAAAATAAAACAGATGCCAAAAAAAGTTGTCTTATTCACCTTTTATCCAGCCTTTGAATTGAAAATCACAATTTTTCCACTTGTCGTTGATACGAATATAGGTGTCTTTTTGCTTTTGCGCCAGCCACTTTTCGAGTGTTTCCTGCCGTTTTTGTTCTTCCGTCAGGTTTTTCAACGCTTGATAATCATCCGAAAGGCTTGCTCGGTGCCCCTCCGTCTTCGATTTCAGTTTCACGATGGCAACCACGTCTTTTTGCTTGGCATTTTTCATCGTGAAGGCGTGCGAAATGTCGCCCACATTCATCGTATAGACCACTTTGCCGACTTCGGCGGGCAGTTCCGACAGTTCAAAACGGGACGTCCCAAACCGTTCGCTGTATTCGTCCTGATTATTGACCATCAGCCCGTTGTTCATCCGCGTGTCTTTGTCCTGCGAAATGTAGGGTACGGCATCCTCAAACGATATTTTCACGCCGTTTTTGCCCTCCACAATATCGGTGCGGATAGAGTCTAAGCGCACCATTGCCGTTTCCAGTTCCTCCTTGGTCACTTGCGGCTTCAGCAGGATGTGGCGCACATTCACGCGGTCGCCGCGACTTTCAATCAACTGCATAATATGGTAGCCGTATTCCGTTTCCACGATGCGCGACACCCGTTTGGGGTCGTTGAGTTCAAACGCGGCGGCGGCAAACTCCGGCACGAGTTGTCCCTTGCCCATAAATCCCAATTCCCCGCCCTGTATGGCAGAGCCTTTATCCACCGAATAGAGCCGCGCGAGGGTCGAAAAATCCCGTTTGCCGCTCGTCACCTGCTCGGTATAATCGCGCAACCGCCCCTTCACATAGTCCATCTCTTCGAGCGAAATCACCGGCTCGTTGGTGATAATCTCCACCTCCACCGTGGTGGGGATAAATGGCAGACTGTCTTTCGGGATGCGCTCATAATAGGCACGCACGTCCGACGGCGTTATTTTCACGCTTTTCACCAAATCTTTCTGCATCATCTGCACCTGATAGCCCTCGCGCGTGGTGGTGCGCAACTCGTCGCGAATGGCACTCAGCGGCTTGCCCATCTCCTGTTCGAGGCGTTCCCGCGAGCCTGAGCGGCTGATTGCGCTGTTGATGCGGCTGTCAACCATCCGAATAACCTCCGATTCGGGCACATTGATACTGTCTAACTGCGCCTGATGCAGATACAGTTTCTGCACCGCAATCTGCTCAGGGATAAAGCAATAGGGGTCGCCCTGCACGTGCTGATTTTCAAACAGCATCTGCAACCGCATCGCCTCCACATCCGACTTAAAAATCGCCTCATCGCCAATCACCCAAATCACCTCATCAATGACATTCTGCTGCGCCACAGCCCCCTGACAACCCAAAATCGCCAGCAAACAAACAACTATTTTTTTCATCTTTTTCATACATCCTTTTGAAGCGGCAAAGGTAGTAATAATTTTCCATAATTTTTCGCATTCGCGTTGATTATGCGAAAAAAATAATTACCTTTGCATCCGATTACATATTTTAAATATACAGAGAGTATGAAAACATTGGCAGCAGTAACGTATGAAAAAGACGCGCGCGGGCGTGCAAGTTATGTGCATATTGACATTCAAAAAAGCACAAGGGAAGAAGTGCAAGAGCTGATAGATGAAATCTTTGCTAATCGGAATGTTGATGGTCAGGTGGAACAATCGCCTTACAATCCCGAATTTGTAGCGAAAATTAGGCGTAGGGAAAAACAGGAGTCTATTTCTATTGATTATCACAATTTATGGAAATAAAATTTAGACAGGAGGTCTATGATGATTTTGAATATTTCAATCATTCAGGGAATAAAAAACTCCAGCAAAAAATTACACTCTTGTTAGATGCTATCAAGGAAAAGCCTTATGAGGGAATAGGAAAGCCGGAGGCATTAAAGCATGGATTGTCTGGTTATTGGTCGCGTAGAATAAGTTCAGAACATCGGTTAGTCTATCAGGTAAATGAAGACACCCAAGAGGTTATTGTTATTTCCATTCGAGGGCATTACGAATAGATGATTACAAATTAAAAATTTACAAAGTATGAAAAAGATGTCCCGATTTTTCGGATGAATGGATAAAAAACATAAAAAATATACGTTCATGGATAAAAGAGAAGCTGTAATGGCGGCCCAGCGGTATGTGAACACAATAAGCGAGACTTTTCCGCTCTGTCGTGCTTTGGTTTTTGGCTCATACGCCAAAGGAAAACAACATTCCGGTAGCGATATAGATGTGGCAGTAGTGATGCGAGAAATAAGCAATTTGTTTGATATGCAAGTGCATTTAATGCAATTGCGTAGCGATAGCGACCTGCAAATAGAGCCTCATGCTTTCCGCGAAACCGATTTCGACAGTGATGACCCTTTTGTGCATGAAATATTGCAAGATAGCGTAGAACTAACAGTTATGTAAAAAAAAATAATTACCTTTGTCGCCGAAAAAGGCAAATGCTGTCTTCAAAAAAAGGCGGCTTTTGGTGGATAAAACCTAACAGGTTTTCAAAACCTGTTAGGTTTGGAGCAGTGAGATAATATCAATAATAAAAATAAAAAAAGATGAAAAGAATGATGATTTTGGCTGCTGCGGCAGTGGTTGCAGGCACAATGATTGTGGGCTGCAGAAGTAGTAATGTGCAACAGCGCGTATCCGATGAGCAAAGGGGGAAAATCAATTCCAACTCTGAGCAATATCGCACGCGGATGAGTACGGAAATGAGATAATTAAAAATTAAAAATTAAAAATTAAAAAAATTCAAAGACAATGAAAAGAACATTGATTTTCGCTGCTACGGCAGTGATTGCAGGCGTAATGATTACGGGCTGCGGGAGTAGTAAACAGGTTGCACAAGCTAAAGGTGCAAAAGTGGTAACAAGCAACATCTGCGAAGAGTTGCAAGAAGAAGCGCCTGTTATACGCGCTGTTGGCAAGGGTTCGCACTTTAAAGAGCAAACCGCCAAAAACATTGCGGAGACGCAGGCACGAGCACAGTTTGCACGAGCCTTGGCTTCAAAAATTAAGACTGCAACTTCCGAAGATGCAGTGGGTTATGACATTTATTCCGGCGATGAAGCCTCGGGCAACTCGGCAAGCGACCAGGGTGCAAAGAGCATCGGGTTTGCACAAAGCATTGCCTCAGAGGTGATTCGCAACGCTGTTGTGATTAAAACCCACAAAGAGCTGCGTCCTAACAACATGTACGACATCTGGGTTTGTTTGGAATACAAAGCCGGCGTTTCGGAAATTGCCGCTTCGGTGGCTAAAAAGGTGCAACAGCGCATTCCCGACGAGGAGAAAATGAAAATGAATTTTGAGTTCGACCAATACCGCAAGCGCGTGGAAGCCGAACTTGAAAAGAGTAAATAGAGAGAATGAAAGTCATTAAAAAGTGTTTTATAGTGCTGATTGGATGCTTATGCACCCAATCAGCCTTTTCGCAAACTGTTGACGAAGTGAAGCAAAGCAATGCCTATTATTGGGGCGAGGGTATTGGAAAAACATCCGCTTTGGCGGAAAAAGAGGCTTTGGCGACACTCATCAATAGCATTTCCGCCAATGTGGAAAGCAAATTTACGATTCAATCCGAAACGAGCGGCAAGGATGTGAAGGAATATGTGAGCACTTTGGTGCAAACCCATTCCAACGCCACCATCAAAAACACCGAGATTTTGAGTTGGGGCAAAGAGCCAAATGTGCACGTTTTTCGGTTTGTGAAAAAAGCGGAAGTCGGGAAAATCTTTGCCGAGCGCGAGCACAAAATCAAGGAATTGGTGACGGAAGCACTTGCCGCCGATGCCAAGTATCAGGTTGCCGATGCCTTGCGCGACTATTACTGGGCGTTGATGCTGCTGAGAAGCCTGCCCGATGCCGAGAGCATCGCGATGAACATTGCCGGCAAGGAGCAAAAATTAGACGTATATCTTCCGCGGCAAATTAAAACTGTTTTTAAAAATCTGGATTTTAATGTTCAAAGCAAGCAGACAGAGGGGGGTATCACACACTGCACGCTTGCTATGACGTATAAAAATCAGCCTGCGGTGAATTGCGAATATTCGTCTTTTGACGGGCGCAACTGGTCGGTAGTAACTGCCGCCAAAGACGGTGTAGGCAGCGTTGAACTGTCCGGCGATGCCGCTTTGCACACCAATTTGCAACTGCATATAGAATATGCTTTTGAAAGCGACTGGAATATTGATAATGAGATAAAAGACGTGCTTGGAAAGGTTGAGCCGGTGATTTTTGAGGAAAGTTCGGTAACAATTTCGTTGAAACCCGTAGGGTCGCGGCGCGCCACGACCCTACAAGATGCGGTTGTCCAAAATAATGTGGGGGTTGCGGGTCAAGCCCGCAATGACAATACCAACAGCAATTATTTGTCGCTGTTGCAACGTGTGGAGACCGCTGTTCGCACCAAAAACTACGAATCGGTGCGCAACTGTTTCACGGCAGATGGCTACGATATGTTCACCCGATTGGTGCGCTATGGGAATGCCGTAATCCTCTCAAAACCAACGTATTCGTTTGTGCCGTTTGAGGATGGCGTGCTGGCGCGGTCGCTGCCGATGCGGTTTAGTTTCAGCAACAGTCGCCGCGCATTTGTCGAGGATGTGGTGTTTAATATCTCGCCGAGCGAAGGCAAAATCAGTTCTTTGTCGTTTGCACTGCCCCAAGATGTGCGTAGCGAGATTATGCAGCACGAGCAGTGGGACGAATACGCCAAACTGGCAATTATCAATTTCATCGAAAACTACAAAACGGCTTATGCCTTGAAGCGGCTTGACTATATCCGGTCTATCTTTTCGGATGATGCCTTGATAATTGTGGGGCGAACGCTGCAAAAGCATCTTGGCACAGACAATGCCAAATATCCATTGTCGGCAAACCAAACGCGATTGACCCAATACACGAAAGGGCAATATATGAAGCAACTTAGCACCGTGTTTAGGAGCAACGAATACGTCAATCTGAAATTTACCGACACGAGCGTAATAAAAGCCGGTGCGGGTGGCGAGATTTACGGCATCCAATTGCGGCAGGACTATTTTTCAACAACTTATGGCGACACCGGCTATCTTTTTTTGGTGGTGGATTTGAATAAGGCTCAAAAACCGGTTATTCATGTCCGCACATGGCAGCCGGAAAAAGACCCTGATTTTGGATGGTATGATTTTTCAGTTTTTAAATAATGAACAGGATGATACAAAAAAGTTTGAGCACAGTTATAATACTGCTAATCAGCACGATGGCGTTTTCGCAAACGATTGAAGTGGAACGTTTCGCGAGCGACGAGATGGATTTGGAGGCGCGGGTAAAAAATCCGCGAAAAGACCAGAACGGCAAAGTGTGCGCCATACTCAAACTGCGCACGCCGCTGTTGCTATCGTCGGGCTTCACTTTTGATGCCGGTATGATTGCGGTGGTCGCCACCGAACAAAAAACCAACGAAATATGGATTTATCTCTCCCCCGGTGCACGCCGCATAACCATCAACCACAAAAACTACGGCAGCATCCGCGACTACGAATTTGGCGAGCAACTGAAGGCGGCAGCCGTGTATATAATGCAATTGAAAGACATAAAAATTGTTGCGCCCCCGTCCGGACCGGCACCCGTATCTTCGCACGAACTCGGCAATCAGTATTTCAACCGGCGAGACTACAACAAAGCCAAAGAAGCATATCTCAAGAGTGCAGGTCAAGGCGGACCTGAAGCCGCAAAATCGCAAAACCGGTTGGGATATATGTATGAAAAGGGCTTGGGCGTGCTTCAAAACTGGGCGGAAGCCGAAAAATGGTACTACAAAAGTGCCACGCAAGGCAATGCCGAAGCCCAATACAATTTGGGGCTATTGTACGAATTTGGCGGTGGCGGCGTGAAGAAAAGTAAAAGAGAAGCCAAGAAGTGGTATAAGAAGGCGGCTGAGCAGGGGCTTTTTGAGGCGAGGCGGAGGGTGGAAATGATTTAAAAATATGGTAATGTATCTAAAAAGAAATAGGGCAGCCAAGTCCGGAAGGACTTTAATTTCGATAACCTCGTGCAAGCGTAGCGCAGCGCGGGGTGGCACACACACCACCACTCCGGAACACCGTAGGTGTTCAACCCGCTACGGGGTTGTGGGGCAGGATATGTACTTGTGCCCTGCGCTGCGCTACGCTTGCACAGGGTTATCGAAATTTTACGCCTTCCGGCGTAATTCCCAAATGGGTAAAATATCAAGTATTCATTAAACATAATATTTAGAAATATGAAAAAGTTAACAATCTTATTGAGTTTTTACATGGTAGCTGTTTTGAGCATAACTGCCCAAACATACAGCGGCGGCTCCGGCACACAAGCCGCGCCTTATCTGATTTCCACCAAGGCAGATATGATTGCTCTGTCAAATGCGGTGTATGGTGGCACAACTTATTCCGGCGAGTATTTTTTATTGACAAACGACCTCACCGGGTCAAGTTTACTAACGACTTCGGTTGGTAACCAAGAGTACAACAAATCATTCCGGGGGACATTTGACGGAGGTGGACATGAAATCGAAGTAAACAATGCTTTCGGAGTGTTTGGTTATTTATACGGTGCAACAGTTCAATACTTGGGGGTAAAAGGAAGCGTTTCCTCTTCAAATTATTCTGCTGGAGGAATTTGTGGATATGCTGATAATAGTTCAACAATAATTTATTGCTATAACTCGGCAACCGTTACTGTTGTTTCTTCTGGTTACTCCTATGCTGGTGGTATTTGTGGATATGCTTATTCCTGTTCAATTTCAAACTGTTATAATTCAGGAGATATTTTTTCAACGGGAGGATACTCCTACCCGTATGCTGGAGGCATTTGTGGACGAGATGGCTCAATCAGTAGTTGCTTTTCTGCCAATTCAACCATAACAGCAAAAATCGGTAGCAATAGTTACAACAATAATGCTGGAAGAATAGTAGGCTCAAAAAACTCCGTCAACAATTGTTATGCGCTATCGTCCATGACTATAAACGGCACAACTGTAAGCAGCACAGATGCTTACGGGAAAGACGGATACGGAACGGCATTGTCCTCTTTTCAATCACAAGCATGGATTGTAGATAATTTAGTTTGGGATTTTAGTACGGTTTGGAAGATGTCAAGCAGTGGCTCTGCTAATCAAGGATTGCCTATATTGAAACCAAGAGCGTCTATTCAAACCGGAACGCCAAATAGTGACCCTGTTTACAGTGGTGGCTCAGGCACGCAATCCTCGCCCTATCTGATTTCCACCAAAGCAGATATGATTGCTCTGTCAAATGCTGTGTATGGTGGCACAACTTATTCCGGCAAGTATTTTTTACTGACAAACGACCTCATCGGGTCAAGCTTGCTAACGACTTCGGTTGGTAACCAAGAGTACAACAAATCATTCCGGGGGACATTTGACGGAGGTGGACATGAAATCGAAGTAAACAATGCTTTCGGAGTGTTTGGTTATTTATACGGTGCAACAGTTCAATACTTGGGGGTAAAAGGAAGCGTTTCCTCTTCAAATTATTCTGCTGGAGGAATTTGTGGATATGCTGATAATAGTTCAACAATAATTTATTGCTATAACTCGGCAACCGTTACTGTTGTTTCTTCTGGTTACTCCTATGCTGGTGGTATTTGTGGATATGCTTATTCCTGTTCAATTTCAAACTGTTATAATTCAGGAGATATTTTTTCAACGGGAGGATACTCCTACCCATATGCTGGAGGCATTTGTGGACGAGATGGCTCAATCAGTAGTTGCTTTTCTGCCAATTCAACCATAACAGCAAAAATCGGTAGCAATAGTTACAACGATAATGCTGGAAGAATAGTAGGTTCAAAAAACTCCGTCAACAACTGTTATGCGTTATCGTCCATGACTATAAACGGTACAACTGTAAGCAGCACAGATGTTTACGGGAAAGACGGATACGGAACGGCATTGTCCTCTTTTCAATCGCAAGCATGGATTGTAGATAATTTGACTTGGGATTTTAGTACGGTTTGGAAGATGTCAAGCAGTGGCTCTGCCAATCAAGGATTGCCTATTTTCAAAAACTCGCAAGAACAAACTCAAACCTACACCATCACAGTAACAGCAGGCACAGGCATTTCCGCGACGACCGGCGCAGGCACGTACAATTCAGGCACTACTGCAACCGTTGGCTGCACCGTAACATCGGACTATACCTTTGACGGCTGGTATGAAGGCTCTACAAAAGTGTCAAGCAGCCAATCATATAGTTTTACTGTAAATTCAGCGAGAACATTGGAAGCAAGAGCCACACAAAATGCGTCAACACAATACACAATTACAACCCAACCGGGGGATATAGGGATTTCTTCAACAACAGGTGCAGGCACATACAATTCCGGTGCTACCGCAACCGTTGGTTGTACCGTGCAAAGTGACTACACTTTTGATGGTTGGTATGAAGGCTCTACAAAGGTTTCAAGCAGCCAATTTTATAGTTTTATCGTAACCGAAGCACGAACATTGGAAGCACGAGCCACACAAAATGCCCCCGAACAATACACAATCACAGCCTCAGCAAGCAGTGGCGGGACTATTTCCCCAAGCGACAATGTAAATATCAGTCAGGGCGGCAGTCAAATGTTCTATTTCACGCCTGCCACGGGTTACGAAATCAATCAGGTGCTGGTGGATGGTGTGAATAATGTCTCCGCCGTCGCAAGCGGCAGTTATACCTTTGCGAACGTAACCGCCAATCGCAGCATTTCTGTAACTTTTCGGCAAAAGCAATACACCATCACTGTGTCGGCGGGCGCAAACGGCAGCATTTCGCCGGCATCCCACCAAACGGTGGATTACGGAGACAGCCGGACTTTCACTTTTACGCCCAATGCAGGTTACGAAATCAATCAGGTGCAGGTGGATGGCGTGAATGATGCCTCAGCCGTCGCAAACGGCACTTATACCTTTACGAACGTAACCGCCAATCGCAGCATTTCCGTAACTTTTCGGCAAAAGCAATACACCATCACTGTGTCGGCGGGCGCAAACGGCAGCATTTCGCCGGCATCCCACCAAACGGTGGATTACGGAGACAGCCGGACTTTCACTTTTACGCCCATTGCCGGTTACGAAATCAATCAGGTGCTGGTGGACGACGTGAATAATGCCTCAGCCGTCACAAACGGCACTTATACCTTTCCCAACGTAACCACCAATCACACCATCGCCGTAACATTCAGGCAAAAGCAATACACCATCACCGTTTCGGCGGGCGCAAACGGCAGCATCTCGCCGGCATCCCACCAAACGGTGAATCACGGCGACAGCCGGACTTTCACTTTTACGCCCAATGCAGGTTACGAAATCAATCAGGTGCAGGTGGATGGCACGAATAATGCCTCAGCCATCGCAAACGGCACTTATACCTTTGCCAACGTAACCGCCAATCACACCATCGCCGTAACATTCAAGCAAAAGCAATACACCATCACCGTGTCGGCAGGCGCAAACGGCAGCATCTCGCCGGCATCCCACCAAACGGTGAATCACGGCGACAGCCGGACTTTCACTTTTACGCCCAATGCCGGTTACGAAATCAATCAGGTGCAGGTAGATGGCGTGAATGATGCCGCAGCCATCTCCAGCGGCAGCCACACCTTTGAGAGCGTAACCGCCCATCACACGCTTGCCATCGCGTTCGGCAAAACGTGCCTCCCCAATTTGGTGGTGCAGATTTGGGACGATGTGCTGTCGCTGGTCAACGACACGGAGCGCACCGGCTACACCTTCGTGGCGTATCAATGGCTGAAAAACGATGAATGGCTCGCAGGCGAAACATCAGCCTATCTGTATTTCCCGGAAGCCGCCAAAGATTACAATGCCGAATATACGCTGCTGCTGACCACCACCACCGGACAAGAGCTGCAAACCTGCCCCGTGCGCCTGCGAGCAGTCAAAGCCGACCTCCGCGCCTATCCAAACCCCACCACCGGCACCGTAACAGTGGAAGACGCCACCATCCAAGCCGGCACCAAAATAGACATCTACAATATAAACGGGCAATTAGTCAAGCAATGTGAGGCAGCGCAAGACCGGACGACGGTTGATATATCTTCCTTGCCGCGAGGGACATATATTTTGAGAGTGAATAATCGGCAAGGGAAAATAATTAAAAATTAAAAATTACGAATTAAAAATTACGAATGAAATGTTTATGAGCAAGATAGAAACCCTTATTTTTAAAGGTGCCCTTAGTAGCATCGAAATACGCCTCCCCTTGAATTTCCCCCTTATTCCCTTATTTCAATCAATAAATAAGGGAATAAGGGGGGGAGGATTGGATAAATTGACAGCTCTACTAAGGGCACCTTTGAAAATAAGGGTTAGAGGTAAGGATAGGGATAGAATGAGCAAAAACAATATAAACAGATGAAAAAGATAGCAACAATAGTCGTTTCCATGCTGTATGTCAGCGGATTAAGTGCGCAAACGCAATACCGCAGCGAGTGGAACATTCACGCGGGTGCAGGCAACACGATGTATAAATTCGATTCGGACAAGCAGTTCAAAGGCACAGCCGTGGCGGCGATTGGTGGCAGCGGCGGTGTCGATTACGCCTGTTTTTTCTCGCGCTACGTTGGCGTGTCCGTGGGGCTGGAAGCCGCGATTTACAACCGTCTGCTCGACACGCCGAGCGCGCGCAATGACGAAGAAACCATCGAAACGCCAACGGGCTTAGCAGGCAATTTCTTCCTTCGTACCAACTACGACGGCATAGAAGACAAACTGACGGCAACTTTTTTGCAATTCCCCCTGATGCTGCACCTGCAAATCCCCATCAGCCAAAAAAACTATTTCTACCTCGCCGCCGGAGGCAAATACGCCATCCCCCTCGCCGCAAGCAACAAACAGACCATCAGCACCGTAACAACGACAGGCTACTCCGACTACACCAAAATAACCTATCGCGATATGCCCAATCACGGCTTTGAAACGCTGCAAGACGTTCAAACAACCGAAAAATTAACCCTGAAAAGCAGCCTCCTCCCCGCTTTTGAGGCAGGCTTCAAATGGAACAATTGGCTCCGCACAGGAGTGTATGTAGATATGAATTACACCATCGGCTTCAAATTGGGCTTCGCCATTGGCACAGGGCATCTAATAGTAAAGAAAGAGCCGCCTGTTAAGCCTGCGCCGTTGTTGGGGGATTGAAGAGAGGGAAATTTGTCGTGCACCCGTTTTATTATGTTTTTTTTATTTTTATTCAATTTTTTTGTACCTTTGCACCCAAAATATAAATGATTTTCACAATGAAAAAGACAATGTTGTTATTCAGCGCGGCACTCTTATTGGTGGCGTGCGGCGGGAAAGGCTACGAAACCGTGTCTAAGACGGACGGGGGCGGGTATGCCTACGAGGAAGTGACGAACGACCCTTACAGGGCGCGCGTTTACACTTTGAAAAATGGGCTGAAAGTGTATCTTTCGAAAAACACGGATGAGCCTCGTATTCAGACGGTTATCGCTGTGCGGGCGGGGTCGAAGGATGAGCCGCGCGACAATACCGGTTTGGCGCATTACCTTGAACACATGATGTTTAAGGGCACGGACAGTTTTGGTACTTCCGATTGGACGAAGGAGAAACTGCTGTTGGACAGCATTTTCAACCTGTTTGAGGCGCACAAAAAGGCGGGTAATCCGCAGGTGCGGAAGGCAATCTACAAGCAGATTGATGCCGCTTCCTACGAGGCTTCCAAATATGCGATTTCCAACGAATACGACAAATTGGCGGGTGCTATCGGGGCTTCGGGGACGAATGCTTTCACGAGTTACGACCTCACGGCTTATGTTAACGAGATACCTGCCAACAAGTTAGAGCCGTTCATCAAGTTGGAATACGACCGTTTTCTCAATATGCAGTTGCGGCTGTTTCACACGGAATTGGAAACCGTTTACGAGGAATATAACCGCAGTCAGGACAATGGCTATTCGCTGATGTGGAATAAAGTTTTTGCCGGTTTGTTTGAAAAACACCCCTATCAAACGAGTGTTATTGGCTTGCCGGAACACCTGAAATCGCCGTCGATGTACAGCGTGATGGCTTTTCAGAAGAAATATTATGTGCCCAACAATATGGCGGTGCTGATGACCGGCGATTTGGATTTTGAAAAGACGATTAAAATTGTGGATACCTATTTTGGTCAGATGCAGGCGAGTGGCGAAGTGCTTCACAGTGAGCCGATTAAAGAAGAGCCTGTTACTGCTGCGAAGACTTTTGAGATTGCCACGCCCGACCAGGAGCGGGTGATTGTGGCTTACCGCTTTGGCGATGTCAAGTCGAAGGATGCCCTGTATTTAGACCTGATTGGCGATATTTTTAACAATGGAAAAGCGGGCTTGATTGACCTTGATTTGTTGCAAAAGCAAAAAGTGCTGGGGCTGAATGCCGGAGCCGAATCGCTGACCGATTACGGGATTTTCGTCTTTATGGGTACGCCTCGCGAAGGTCAGTCGCTGGAAGAAATCAGCGGGCTGATTCAGGACGAAATTCAAAAACTGAAAGCAGGCGACTTTGACGAGGAACTGTTGCAGGCGATTATCAACAACAAAAAATTGAACGTGATAGAAACGACAGACAACCGCTATGCTTGTTACGATTTCTTGGATGCGTTCATCTATCAGATTCCGTGGAAAGACTATGTGTCGAAAATCGACGAAATGGCAAAAATAACCAAGGCGCAAGTGGTGGATTTTGCCAACACGTTTTTCGCCGAAAACTATGTAACTGTCTATAAACGAACGGGTGAGAACAAGGAAAAAGTGGTGGTGGAAAAGCCCAGCATCACCGCCGTGCTGGTCAATCGCGACAACGAATCGCCCTTTGCCAAAGACCTGTTGGCAATCGAAACCGAACCCATCGAACCGGTGTTTGTGGACTTCAAGGAAGCCATCAAAAAGGAGTCGGTCAAAGACGGCATCGATTTTTATTACACCAAAAATGTGTCCAATAAGGTGTATTCGCTCAACCAGTTTGTGGAAATTTCCAACATCACGGACAAAAAATTGGCGTTGGCGTTCCGCTATTTGCCCTATTTGGGTACGTCTAAATACACGCCTGAAGCGTTGAAAATGGAGATGTATAAATTGGCGATGTCGTTCAACACCCATTCTTCGGCGGGTCGCTCGTATGTCAACCTCTCCGGTTTGGACGAAACGATGCCGCGCTCGCTGGCGTTGATGGAAGAAATGATGCAGGACGCGGTTGTGAACAAGGAGGCGTACGATAATCTGGTCAACGACATCCTCAAAGAGCGTGCCAATGCCAAGCTCAACAAAGGGCAAATTCTGCGGGGAGGTTTGGTGAATTATGCCAAATTCGGTGCCAAATCGGCGTTCACCGACATCCTCACGGAGCAGGAATTACGCGCGATAGACCCGCAGGAACTGGTGGACATCGTCAAAGGTTTTGCCTCCTACAAGCACGGATTTGCCTATTACGGTCCCGACACACAGGGCAAAGTGCTTTCGCTGGTCAAGAAATTTAAAACGCCGGATGTGTTGCAGGACGTTCCCGCCCGCGTGGAATATCCCGAACTGCCGATGGACAAGCCGGTTGTCTATTTTGCCGACTACGATATGGTGCAGGCAGAGATTTTCTTCTTAGCCAAAGACAAACCGTTCGACCCGGCACTGATGCCCGCCGAAATGATGTTTAACACCTATTACGGCGGCGGTATGAACTCCATCGTCTTTCAGGAAATCCGCGAAGCCCGCGCGTTGGCTTATTCGGCGTATGCCTACGTGTCCAACCCCGCCAGAAAAGGCTTTTCCAACTACGTGCAGGCGTATGTGGGCACGCAAGCCGACAAGATGGCGAACGCGATGGATGCTTTCCGCGAACTTTTGGCAAACATGCCAAGTTCGGAAAAAGCCTTTGAAATAAGCAAAGAAACGGCATTAAACAATATGCGCTCGGAGCGGTGGACGAAATCAAGCGTTTTCTGGAACTACCTGTGGTTAAAGGATTTAGGCATCGACTACGACCACCGCAAACCGGTCTTTGAAGGCATCCAAGCGATGACCCTAAGCGATGTGCAAACCTATTTCGACCAACACGTGAAACCGGCGCAATATTCCGTCCTGCTCATCGGAAAGCGCGACAAGATTGACTTCAAATACTTGAATAAGTACGCCACCGTGAAAGAATTGTCGTTGAAAGAACTGTTTGGGTATTGATTTACAAAGCCTCCAACATCCGCTTGATGACCACCTGCGCCGATATTTCGCGGTTGGCGGCTTCCTGAATCACGATGGACTGCGGACTTTCTATCACGTCGTCGGTCACAATCATATTGCGGCGCACGGGCAGGCAGTGCATAAATTTGGCGTTATTCGTTAACGCCATTTTTTTTGTGTCCACCGTCCACGCGGGGTCTTTGCTGAGGATTTTTCCGTAATTGGGGTCGGCGAAGGCAGACCAATTTTTGGCGTAGACGAAATCCGCGCCGGCAAATGCTTTCGCCTGGTCGTATTCCACTTGGGCGTTGCGCACAAACTGCGGGGCTAATTCGTAGCCCTTGGGGTGCGTAACCACGAAATCGACATCCGCCTCGTTCATAAAGTCGGCAAACGAATTGGGCACGGCTTGCGGCAATGCCCTGGGGTGGGGTGCCCACGTCATCACCACTTTGGGACGCGCCACCGTCTTGTGCTCCTCAATCGTAATCAGGTCGGCAAACGCCTGCAAGGGGTGCGTGGTGGCACCTTCCATACTGAAAACGGGTCTGCCGGAGTGTTTGATGAACTGCTGAATAATTTTTTCGCTGTAGTCGTCCGCCTTGTTTTCAAAGGTGGCAAAGGCGCGCACGCCGATGATGTCGCAGTAGCAACCCATCACGGGGATGGCTTCCAAGAGGTGTTCCGACTTGTCGCCGTCCATCACCACCCCGCGTTCGGTCTCCAATTTCCACGCGCCCTGATTGACATCGAGCACCATCGTGTTCATACCAAGGTTCATACCCGCCTTCTGAGTGCTCAATCGGGTGCGCAGGCTCGAATTGAAAAACACCATCAGCAATGTCCTGTTTTCGCCAAGCGCCTTGTAGGCAAACCGGCTCTTTTTCACTTCAAGTGCTTCTTTAACAGCTGCGCGTAAGTCGCTCAAATCCTGTACATTAGTAAATGTTTTCATCTTATTATTTATAAATAATTTTCTCGCAAAGGTACAACTTTTTTTAATTAAAAATTAAAAATTAAAAATTACGCTTTGTTATTGTGGGTTTTAGTCTCCCCATATTGGCGGCGGTTTGAGCTCTCCCATCCGGCGACCGGCTCCAACGGCGATGCCAATCTTGACTCCCGCCGAGTAGCCCATATCCATGTAGAAGCCCGTGTAGAGGCGATTGTTCCACTTAAAGCCTGCCTCAACGGTGGGGGCGATGATGGGCTGTTGGGACGGCTTGGTGGTGCGTTGCGCGTTGCGCTCGGTGGAGAAGCCGCGCTCGGGCATATCGCTGAACGTTACGTCGATGTAGTCGGAATAGCCGGTGGTGGTGGCGGTGCCTGCGGTTTGCTTGCCGGTGGCGGCGAGGGGGATGCCGTATTTGGCTCCGGCGGCGAGGTAGAAATAGTGTTTTTTGCTGATGGGCAGTTGCAGGTGCAGCATCAGGGGCAGTTGCAGAAATATCTCCGAGAGCCGTTCCTCGATTTCGGCATAATGCGTGCGGAGGAAAAACTTGCCCTGCAAGCCCGGCGGCGTGGCGATTAACTCCTCGGTGTTTTCCTCGGCAAGCGTCAGGGTGCTTCTGTGCAGGGCGGCTTCTGCGCCCACAGATATGCCGAAATAGCGCGAGGGAAAGACGGCATAACGGATGCCCGCATTGCCGCCAATGCCGTCAATGCTGCCAATGCCTCCCCCGACATCACCGCGCATCGTGATGCCGCCGGCAGCGTGGAAATTCCATTCGCTGCGGTATTGCGTTTGGGCGCTCAATCCGCTGACACACAGTAGGGAAACGACTATTGTTACTATCTTTTTCATCTGTCTATTGTACCTCATCTGTTCATTGTGCTTCATCTGTTCATTGTACCTCATCTGTTTATTTTGCTTCATCTGTTTATATTGTTTTTGCTCATTCTATCCTTATCCCTATCCCTATCCCTATCCCTATCCCTATCCCTATCCCTATCCTTACCTCTAACCCTTATTTTCAAAGGTGCCCTTAGTAGAGCTGTCATTTATCCAATCCTCCCCCCTTATTCCCTTATTTATTGATTGAAATAAGGGAATAAGGGGGAAAATTCAAGGGAGGCGCATTTTTGCTACTAAGGGCACCTGTAAAAATAAGGGTTTCTATCTTGCTCATAAACATTTCATTTTTCATTTTTCATTCTTCGTTTTTAATTCTTAAATTTTCATTCTTAATTTTTAATTCTTAATTTTTAATTCGTAATTTTTATTTTTTATTTTTAATTTTTAATTATTTTCCCCTGCCGATTATTCACCCTCACAATATAAGTGCCTCGCGGCAAGGACGATATATCAACCGTCGTCCGGTTTTGCGTTGCTGCGCATCGCTTGACTAATTGACCGTTTGTGTTGTAGATGTCGATTTTGGTGTTGGCTTGGATGGTGGCGTCTTCCACTGTTACGATGCCGGTGGTGGGGTTGGGATAGCTGTGGAGGGTGGCGTTGACCGCTTGCAGGCGCATGGGGCAGGATTGCAGCGACTGCCCGTCGCTTGTGGTCAGGCGCACCGAATATTCTGACGTGTAGTCTTTGGTGGTGCCGAAATAGAGATAGTCGCGCGTTGCGCCCGCTATATCCACGCCGTTGCGCTGCCATTGATACGACTCGAAGCGGTAGCCGCCGTTGTGTGTGGGCTGATTGACCACCGACAGCACATTGTCCCAAACCTGCACCACGAGGTTGGGGCGGCACGATGGCTTGAAGGTTACGGCGATGCTGTG
Organism: Bacteroidia bacterium; assembly: GCA_025996815.1. Lineage (GTDB taxonomy): Bacteria > Bacteroidota > Bacteroidia > Bacteroidales > Azobacteroidaceae > Azobacteroides. Next base: position 7,549 of record BNTT01000015.1, on the reverse strand, counting down.
ATTGGCAACGACGTCCCAAAAAGTGTAGCCGCGGGCGGCAACGGCTCCGGCATTATTCACGCCGTCTACCAGCACCTGATTGATTTCGTAGCCGCTGTTTGGCACAAAATCGAACGAGCTACTGTGTCCGTAATTAACCATTTGGTTGGATGCCGGCGAGATGCTACCGTTCGCGCCTGCCGTCACGGTGATGGTGTATTGCTTTTGCTTGAATGTTACGGCGATGGTGTGATTGGCGGTTACGTTGGCAAAGGGATAAGTGCCGTTTGCGGCGGCTGAGGCATTATTCACGCCATCCACGAACACTTGGTCGATTTCGTAACCCGTGGCAGGCGTGAAATGGAACGTTTGACTGCCGCCCTCACTGATATTTACATTGCCGCTGGGCGAAATGTTGCCGCCGTTGCCTGCTGAGGCGGTGATGGTGCAGGTTTGTGCCGCGCGCTGTTTGAACGACACAGTGATTGTGTGAGGTGCAACAATGTTTGTAAACCTATAGCCGCCCGCCGCCACCGCAACACTGTTGTCTACCCCATCTATCCACACATTGGCAATTTCGTAGTCGGCATCGGGCGTGAAAACAAAACGTTGCTCGCCGCCGTGACTGACTGTTACCTTGCCGCTTGGGGAAATCTTGCCACCGTTGCTTGCCGAAACGGTTATCGTGTATTGTTTTTGTTTGAAACTCACGAAAATTGTGTGGTTAGCGGTGATATTTTGAACGGTGTAATTGCCTGTAGATACGGCAGTTGCATCATTCACGTCGTCTATCAGCACTTGATTGATTTCGTAACCGGCATTTGGCGTAAAAATAAATGTTTGACTGCCGCCCTGACTTACTATTACGTTGTCGCTTGGCGAAACACTCCCATTTGCGCCCGCCGATGCGCTTATGCTAAAAGTTGGTGTAGCCTTCTGTATGAACGACACGGAAATTGTGTGGTTAGCGGTTACATTCGTAAAAGTGTAACTGCCTGTTGCAACGGCGATTGCGGTATTCACGCCATCTACAAACACTTGGCTGATTTCGTAATCGGCGTTTGGTGTAAAGATAAATGTTTGACTCCCGCCTTGGTTCACTATTACGTTGCCATCTTGGATTACTATTTCTTCGCCACTTGGCGAAATAGTCCCGCCGCTGCCTGCTGAGGCTGTGATACTGAAAGTTGGTATAGCCTTCTGTTTGAAACTCACAAAAATGGTATGATTGGCGGTTACATTCGTAAAGGTGTAACTGCCTGCTTCAACGGCTGTTATGTCATTCGTGCCGTCGATTAACACTTGGTCTATTTCGTAGTCGACATTTGGCGCAAAGGTAAATGTTTGACTGTCGCCCTGATTGACATTTACGTTGCCGCTTAGGGAAATCGCCCCGCCACTGCCTGCTGAGGCTATTATATTGAAAGTTGGTATAGCCTTCTGTTTGAAACTCACAAAAATTGTGTGGTTGGCTGTTACATTCGTAAAGGTGTAACTGCCTGCTTCAACGGCTGTTATATCATTTAAAGCGTCTATTAGAACTTGGTCTATTTCATAGCCTGCATCCGGCGTAAAAAAATAGGTTTGCTCGCTTCCGTGCGTTACAGTTTGATTGCCGTCCGGCGAAATATTTCCTCCATTTCCTGCTGAGGCTGTGATTGTGTATTGTTCGGGGGCATTTTGTATGGCTCGTGCTTCCAATACTCTTGCGGCAGTTACAGTGAAACTGTAAGATTGGCTGCTTGAAACCTTTGTAGAGTTTTCATACCAGCCGTCAAAAGTGTAGTCCGAAGTTATGGTGCAGTCAACGGTGGCGGTCGTGCCTGAATTGTAAATGCCTGCGCCGGTTGTCGCGGAAATGCCTGTGCCTGCTGAGGTTGTGATGGTGTATTGTTCTATTGTTGCTGCAAACTCCACAATATTTGGGAAATCTTTCCATTGTGTTGCTGCTCTGTATGCAGATGTAGAGCCTGCCGGCACATATAAAGTACAGGTATTTGTATTAACATAGATAAAGACATTTGAACCACCTAAACTTGCCGGAGTGGTACAATGAACATATATGGAGGTCAGACCGCTACAACCCCAAAAGGCCCCTCTTCCAATGCTTGTCACGCTGTTAGGAATGGTAACGGAGGTAAGATTGCTGCAATAGGAAAAAGCAAAATTCCCAATGCTTGTCACGCTGTTAGGAATGGTAACGGAGGTAAGACCGGTGCAAGAGTAAAAAGCATCAGTTCCAATGCTTGTCACGCTGTTAGGAATGGTAAAACTTGTACCTTGCTTTCCCGCGGGATATATATGCAAAGTGGTCATATCTTTGTTGTAAAGCACTTCACCTACCGATCTATATTGCGCATTGGCAGCGTCTACGTTGATAGCAGTAAGACCGCTGCAACCGGTAAAAGCCCTATCTCCAATGCTTGTCACGCTATTGGGAATGGAAACGGAGGAAAGACCGCTGCAACTGGAAAAAGCATAGTCTCCAATGCTTGTCACGTTGTTAGGAATGGTGATGGAGGAAAGACCGCTGCAACTGGAAAAAGCATAACTCCCAATGCTTGTCACGCTGTTAGGAATGGTAACGGAGGTAAAACCGTTGCATTGCCAAAAAGCATAATTTCCAATGCTTGTCACGCCATTGTTGATTACCACCGTCGTAATAGCAAAGCGGGAGTAAAACCAAGGCATCTCATTACCGACATAATTCTCCATTGCACCTGTCCCGCTAATGGTGAGGGTTCGATATGATGGCGAAACGCCGGTGAGTGTCCATGTGAGGTTGGTGCCGCAAGAGCCGCTTGTTTGAGCGGTTGCGCTCAAAATGCTCATTATGCAAAAACTTAGTAAGAATGTTAACTTTTTCATATTTTTATTATGTTTTAAAAATTTGTGTATCGCAATCATAATGCGCCATCAAGTCAATATTATTTTGGAATTTAGGGTAGTATTCAACGTCAATCTCACTTTTTAAAAATCCGTAAAACGAGAATACGATGTAAATACAAAGCGAAATTGTCATGGAAATCGAAATAATATCAACTATTGTGGATAACAACAATATCTTTGATAGCAGAGGCAATACCACACCAAAAACTATCAATAAAACAAAAATCCAAAACAGATATTTAACGAGTAACGGTAATTTACCTTCAATCTGTAAATGTAGTCTATATAAACTGGGAATTATATCATAATGAATTTGCATTCCAAGCTTAAACAATGTAGAAGTACAATCAATTTGTTCATACCTTTCCTTGTCTATTTGAACTGCTAATTGTTTGATTGATTCTTCAGCCTCTTTAGAAATGTTTAATGTCAGCGGCACCTTGTTAAGATGTGAGCAATATTCCTTATCAAACTCCAAAAATCCACACCCACAACCATTGTCTATCCAATCTCTGAGAATTTTAGAATTAAATGGCACAGGAATATCAAATTCCGAAATAAGAATATACATATCCGACATTACAGCAGTCATATCTATAAAAGATCGAAGTTCAAGACAAAAGTACGCTATATTGTTATATTCACTTTCCGCCATTTCCTCAATAAATTTTTTTGCCTTTGGGGAGGGCATGTCACTTTTTACATCAAAGAACGACACCATTCTGTATTTTTCAATAAAATCATTAACCCCGTCACTGTTAGTCCAAAACTCTTTAAACAGTTTCCATGCAATCCGTCTAAATCGATGAAGTTTTTGTGTTAAATCATTCAATTCAGGCATTTTGGCAATTTTTTCATTCCTGATTTGAAGCACTTTTGAAGTCAAATACGCAATGATAATACCAGAAAGAACGCTACTAATAGTAATAATATTAACTCTTGTTTCTTCGAGGGTTTCAATAAATTGGGGGTTAGAACTTAATTTGCATCGCAAACTTACAAAAAGGTAAATGAATGCACACACTGCTACAAGCAATGGAATTGCCACTGAAATAACTGCGCCTATTTTTCTAAAATTAAATTTCATATCTAATATTTTTATAGTTTTTTCAACCTCTCCCCCGCCTCACTAATCCCCTGCGCCGCCGCCGCCCGATACCAAAACTTGGCTTCCTCCTTGCTTCTCTTCACGCCATAGCCGAACTCATAGAGCAGCCCCAAGTTGTATTGTGCGGGGGCATAGTTGCCTTGCACGGCACTTTTGCGATACCAGACGGCGGCTTCGGCGTAGTCTTTTTGCATTTCATACCTGTATCCTTCGTGGTTTTGCTCCTTTGCAGCGTCTGCCGTTGTTGCCGTGTTCACCACCTGCTGTTGGTAGGCAGCCTTCAGGCGTTCTTCTTCCAACGCCCGCTTGGCAGCATCCCGTTCGTTGGCTATTTGTTTCAATTGTTTTTCTGTTTCGCGCTTCAATTTTGCCGTTTCGGCTTCTGCTTCGCGCCTTTTTTTTCGTTCTTCTTCCAATTCTTTGGTTTTTTGCTTGTCGTTGAGCACGTCGTCGATGCGTCGGTTCACGTCGTCGAGGTCGACGGTCATCGCGGCTTTTATGTAGTAGATGGGATAGCGGTCAAAATTTTCTTCGAGCACCTTCATTTCCACAATACCCGCCGTGATGGCTACGATGTTTTCCAAATAGTCCTGCTCGTTGCCCTGCACGATTGTTTGCTGCTCGGAGATGATGAAAGTGCCAATCTCACGCAACAAAATCTGCTGCATCTCATCGGAGGCAATCTTTCGCGAAGTGATTTTGCTGTCCGCATCGCTCGCCTGATAGGTGTAATCTTTCGTAAAAGTCTTCTTTTTCGCGCAGATATTGCCTGCTGCCGCAAGCAGCAGCAGGCAAAAAAGGATGTGTTTGCCGGTGTTTTTCATTGCTGCCGGCTTTTTTCGAGTTCGGCTTCCACGCGCTTGCGGTATTGGTCGAACTCAAAATTCATTTTCATTTTCTCCTCATCGGGGATGCGTTGCTGCACCCTCCGGGCAACTTTTTCCGCCAAATCGGCAACGCCCGCCTGATATTCGAGGCACACCCACACGTTATACTGATTGTTGGGCAGCAGTTCCTTGTAGGTTTTAATCGTAACCATACTGTTTACTGCCTCATTAGCAATACTTTGTGCCATGTCGTTTTGCTTCGCGCCCTGGTCGCTCACGGCATTGCCCGCCGCCACATCGCCCGAATAGAGGTCGTAGCCCACCGCTTCTTCGGAAGTAGCCGTCTTCACCTGCGCCGAAATGGCACGAGCAAACTGCGCGCGCGCCTGCACCTCCGCAATGTTCCGTGCGGTCTGCTCCTTGAAATGCGTACCTTGCCCCACCGCCCGCGTGGTGGGCTTTTTCTCATACAACTCCTCGCAAACGTTTTGCGCCACCACCTTTCCGTGAGTAGCTTTCTTGCTGCTTCCGCAACCCACCATCATCACACCCGCCGCCACTGCCGCAGCAGCAAAAATCATCACTTTTTTCATCTTTTTTTATATTTTTAAATTAAAATTAATACTGTTTGCAGGGGATTGCGGGTCAAGCCCGCAATGACAGGCACACGAAAAGCCCCACCGCCGAGGAGGTATACCCCCTCGCGGATGCAGGCAACGGCAGGGGCAAGGGATTTCAAGCCCTCGCTGCCGGTGCAACTGACTATTGTCGAATAAATTACTTGAGAAAAACAACGCAACTTGCTGATAATCAGCAAATTGGTGGGGGGGGGTACGAAATCTATGCAAAGCCTGCGCAAACGCTCCGCGTAATTCAGGAGCTGCAAGCGCAAACAAATTATGTAAAACTTTTAATTTCATCATTTGAAACAATCAATTTTTTAATTCACGCCGCAAAGTTACGAACAATTTTTCAATTATGAATTAAAAATTAAAAATTACGGTTTGAAACCGGCAAAATTGTCTTTGACTATTTACTCATTGGATGCAGGGCAATTCCTTGTATGAACTCAAAGTCTTTCTTGTTGAATGTTACTAATTCCATTTTGTGGACGAGAGCAAAAGAGGCTATTAAGCAATCCGGTAAAAAAAGATGCGGTTGCCCCGGTCGTTGGATGCAATGGCGTTTCATCAATTGAATTGCTTGTTCGGAAATGGCTTCGCTGTTTTTTAATAGCCCAAAAGCGGCTATGGATTTCATAGCCTGCTCGCGCCGTTCAACGGTAAAGCATCCTGCCAATATTTCCAAAACAGTAACATCACAAACATAGACCTCATCGCTATCAAGGCTATCTAATAATGTTTTTGCATCTTCGTTTTTACGAAATAAGGCAATGATAACGGACGTATCTACCAAATATTTTTTTCTGTACCCCATATTTTTTTGCGATAATCTTGGTCATTACTCACTTCATCGTCAGCCCAAATGCCGTAGCCATCGGTTAAAGAACTCTTGTGTTTTGGGGAGGTAAATTCAACTGAATGAATGAACGGTGTCGCATTTTCTTTGGTCACAACCCACTGATAAAGTTCCTGAAGCAACTTTTTATCCGTTAATTCAGTTACATACGAAATAATATCGCGTTTTAATTTGACTGCTTGCATATTTTTTATATAAAGTTTCCGCCGCAAAGATACAAACAATTTTTCAATTACGAATTATTTTTTTATTTCGCCAAGATTTTTCAGAAAAACATTCAGAAATATTTGGTGGATTGAAAAAAATGTCGTACCTTTGCAGCATGGAAGAGCAATCTTCTGCGTGATTTACGAATCGGCGCGCCTGCAGAGGGGGATTAATCCCCCTGCTGTTTTTTAAATAACAGGCGAATTGCTCCTTTTTCATAAATCCAAACTTCATCCAAATCCACACTTTGCTTCAGCCGAGAGTTTACATACCGCCGAACATACGTGTCTGAAGCCCCTTTATTGCCATTGATAATCAGTAGAGATGACTGTTTAGCCCCGTGGGCTAACATCCGGCTCAATTTTTTCGAGCGGAACGGCGGCATAAACCCTTCGTACTCATAAAAGAGGTCATCAATTTGCAAGTCAGGACATTTCCAGTCATATTTTGTTCCGGCAAGTGCGCCATATATTTGCCGATATTCCTCCGATTTGAAGTGAACAACAGGTGTCAATTTGACTGTGCGCCCCGCTTTGGCAAATTGATTGGCTATATTAAGAATCGCTTTGTAGTCGGATTTCTTTTTGTCCACCAACGGATGGATAAACACTTGCCCTCCATTTTTATATTTTTTGTGCAATTGGAACTTTTCAGTCTTTGCCATTATGTTTAATTTATATTGAAATAACAATATCCGCGCAAATTGTCCACAAAGGTAATGTTTTGTTTTTGAATTGGCAAAACAATTTTCAATGATTTTGCCAAGATTTTTCAGAAAAACATTCAAAAATATTTGGTGGATTGAAAAATATGTCGTACCTTTGTGGTGTCAATGAGCGATTAGTAGTGGTCTGATAGCCGGCTCGAATCCGGAATCGTTCACGGGGGAAGAGAGAGGGAGGTAATGCCCCCGCTTCGCCCACCAGTCCGGCGGGGGGGGTGAATACGCAAAAGGGGCTATTGCAGAATAGTCCCTTTATTATTTATGCCAAATTAAGGTCAAAATTCCTTGTTTGTTCATTTAATAAATGTTGGGCATTATTGATAACCTGTTTGATTT
>BNTT01000014.1 GCA_025996815.1 Bacteroidia bacterium | reverse complement strand
ATGGCTGAGGGCAAACACAAAGGGGTCGTACTCAACAATGTAAAGAACAAATTGGTGCATATCATGTTTGCTCTTGTCAACAGCAAGGAGTTTTATAAAAAAGATTATATTCGTCCTGCAAAACGAGTGGCAGCTTAAAAAAAGTTAAATTAATGAATTTTTTTATGATTTTATTTGGAAGTTAACATAGAATTCGGCACAAATTTGACAAATACGCTTTTTTCTATTGATATGAATGCCCTAACAGGCAAAGTAATGTCTGAACCACGATTTTAATAAGATTTTCAAGATTAGCAAGATTACAAAAAAATCCCACCAATCCTCCATCCTGCCAATCTTGAAAATCTTACTAAAATCATGGTTCAGACAACACATCCACGCTACGGAGTGCAAAACTTGTCGAAAACTTCCCCAAAATTTACTTGCACACCACAAAAAACAACCGTACATTTGCAAAACATTTACGGAAACACCGTGATACAAAACAAATTCATTAATTACAAACACACAAACACAATGGGAAGAATTACACAAGGCATTTTAGGCGGATTTTCCGGCAAAGTCGGAGACTTCGTAGGCGCAAGTTGGAGAGGAATCAACTACATGCGTGCCTTTCCGCAGCACATCCACAACCCCCAAAGCGAAAAGCAAGTGGCACAACGAACAAAGTTCAAGGTAACAATCCAATTTTTGCGACCCCTGAACGACTTCCTGCGCACAGGCTTCAAAATGTACGCACAAAACCGGTCGCCTCTCAATGCGGCAACGTCCTACACGCTCACCAATGCCATCAAAGGCACATCATCCCTCAATTATGCCGTTGACCAAACCAAAGTCCTCGTCTCGCGCGGTGAACTCACCCCCGCCGCCAACGCAGAAGCCAACACCGGTCCCAACGACTTCCAAGTCAATTTCCATTGGAGCAACAACTCGGGAACAGGCTCTGCCACATCAACCGACAAGGCTCTCCTCCTCCTCCTCAACCCCGCCAAAGCAGAAGCATTCTCAGTCACAGATGGCAACCCCCGCTCAGAAGAAGGACAGGAAATCTTTGCCCCTGCCGATTGGCTCGGCGATGCAGTCTATGCCTACCTCGGCTTCATATCCCAAAACGGCACAGAAGTCGCAAACAGCGTATATCTCGGCACCTGCGAAATCCGCAAGTCATCAACCTGCGGCAAACACCAATATCATAAAAACAGTTAAAAACACAGTTAAAAACCCTGAAATTTCACCGAAAATCAGTCTTTTCTGACCCAAACAAAATTTAGACCTTCTCCATACCTTCTCCATACCAAGTTCGTACCAAGCTCGTACCAACTTCGTACCCAATCCAAGCCATAACCACCCCAAGCCCCATTTTCCGTCTTTTTGTTAATTTTATAACATAAAAACATAAAATTACGATAAAAAAGACTGATTTTTTTCGTACCTTTGCAGCGATTATTCTACATAGATGAAATTCTTACGACAATATTTAGACAAAATCAAGCCCACCTTCAGCGCGGGCGGCAAAATGGCGATGTTCCACTCCGTGTTTGAGGGCATCGAATCATTCCTGTTTGTTTCCAACGCTACAGCGGGGGCAGATGAAACGCACATTCACGCCTCGCACGATTCCAAACGGGCGATGTCCATCGTGGTCATCGCCCTCATTCCGTGCCTATTGTTCGGGATGTTTAATCTTGGTGCGCAGCATTTTGCGGCTATCGGCGCGCCTGCCGGTTGGCTTAAGGCTCTTGTCTACGGGCTGTTTGCCGTGTTGCCGATGCTGGTGGTGTCCTACGGCGTGGGCTTGGGCATCGAATTTGCCGTCGCGCAATGGAAAGGGCACGAGATACAGGAAGGCTTTTTGGTGTCGGGGATGCTGATTCCGCTGATTGTGCCTGTCAATACGCCGCTGTGGATGATTGGCGTGGCAACGGCTTTTTCGGTCGTCTTCTGCAAGGAAGTCTTTGGCGGCACCGGCTTCAACATCTGGAATCCGGCATTGATTGCACGTGCTTTTTTGTTTTTCGCCTATCCGTCCAAAATGTCGGGCGAAGCGGTCTGGATAAGCACCGAGAGCCGGTTTGGTTATGGCGGTGGGCAGGTGGTAGACGGCTTCTCCGGTGCCACACCATTGAGTCATCTCGGCAGCGATGCGCCAAATTACTTGGATATGTTCTTGGGATTTATCCCCGGCTCGGTCGGCGAAACGTCCAAATTGTGCATCTTCATTGGCGCGCTCATCTTGCTGGCAACAGGCATCGCAAGTTGGCGGACGATGCTGTCCGTTTTTGCGGGAGGCTTGCTCACGGCGTGGCTCTTCAACCTCATTGGTGCCAACGTCGCGATGCAAACGCCCCCCTTGCAGCACATTCTGTTGGGCGGTTTCGCCTTTGGAGCCGTCTTCATGGCAACCGACCCCGTAACATCGCCCCGCTCGCGAAACGGCAAATACGTCTTTGGCTTTCTCGTCGGCACACTCGCCATTTTAATCCGCATCCTCAACCCCGGATATCCCGAAGGTATGATGCTGGCTATTTTGCTGATGAATTCCTTTGCGCCGCTCATCGACCATTGCGTGGTGCAAAACAATATAAACCGCCGATTAAAACGAATAAAGCAATGAATAAGGAGGGAAACACCTACACGCTGTTGTATGCGTCGATTTTGGTAACACTCGTTGCCGTAGGCTTGGCTTTCACGGCAGAGGTGCTGCATCCGCAACAGTCGAAGAATGAGGCGATTGACAAGATGCAACAGATATTGGCAGCAGTGAACGTGCCCGCCAATCAATCAACCGCCGAGGCACTGTATCAACAAACCATCGTGAGCACCTTTTTTGTGGACAACGAAGAGCAACACCCGGTGTTTGAAGCCCTGGTGGGAGGACAAAAAAAGTACATCCTCGCCCTGCGCGGCACCGGCTTGTGGGGACCAATCTGGGGCTATCTCGCCCTCAACGACGACAAAAACACCGTCTTCGGGGCTTCATTCGGACACGCCGGCGAAACACCCGGCTTGGGCGCAGAAATCGCCCTCCCGCCTTTTGCAGCCCGCTTTGCAGGCAAAAAAATCTTCAACGCCGAAGCGAAATTCACCTCCATCGCGATTGTCAAACCCGGCAAATCCGTCCCCAACAAAGATTATGTCGATGGCATTTCGGGTGGCACCATCACCTCCCGCGGCGTCGACGCGATGCTATACGCGAGTTTGGAAGTTTATGTCCCATTTTTAAACAGTGAAGCAGATGAAAAATAAAGAACTCTTTTTAAACCCCTTTAGTAAGAACAACCCCATCACAGTGCAGATGCTGGGTATTTGTTCGGCATTGGCGGTTACGAGCAAGCTGGAGCCGGCTCTCGTGATGGGCATTTCGGTAACCGTGGTGGTGGCACTGTCCAACGTGATTATCTCACTCCTCCGCAACACCATCCCCACGCGCATCCGCATCATCGTGCAACTGGTGGTCGTGGCGGCGGTCGTAACCGTCGTCAACGAAATCCTGAAAGCCTACGCCTACGATGTGAGCAAGCAACTCTCGGTCTTCATCGGCTTGATTATCACAAATTGCATCGTGATGGGACGTCTGGAAGTATTCGCGCTGGCAAACAAGCCCCTCCCCTCGCTGATAGACGGCTTGGGCAACGGCTTGAGCTATGCCATCATCCTGCTCGTCACGGGATTTGTGCGCGAATTGTTAGGCTCAGGCAGTCTGCTCGGCTATCAAGTCGTCCCCAACAAATTATATGAGTGGGGATATGAAAACAACGGGCTGATGATTTTGCCGCCGATGGCACTGATAGTGGTCGCCTGCATCATCTGGCTGCAAAAAGCAAGACAAAAATAAAGATTATGGAAGCATATTTAAGTACATTTGTGAGTTCCATTTTTATGGAGAATATGATTTTCGCCTATTTTCTGGGGATGTGTTCCTTTGTGGCGGTGTCGAAAAACGTAAAAACTGCCCTTGGGCTGGGCATTGCCGTCACATTCGTGCAGACAGTAACACTGCCTGTCAACTATCTGCTGGAAAACTACGTGCTGCGGCAGGGCGCGCTTGGCTGGCTGGGGGCGCAGTTCGACACGGTGAATCTGAGTTTTCTAAGTTTCATCATCTTCATCGCCGTCATCGCAGCGATTGTGCAGATAATCGAGATGGTGCTGGACAAATTTGTGCCGTCGCTCTACAATTCGCTGGGGATTTTCCTGCCGCTCATTGCCGTAAACTGCGCCATTATGGGCGGGTCGCTGTTTATGCAGCAAAAAGAATTTCCCAACGTGGGCATCGCCACCACCTTCGCGCTGGGGTCGGGCATCGGCTGGGCGTTGGCTATCGTGGGTCTGGCGGCTATTCGCGAGAAATTGCACTATTCCGACATCCCCAAACCGTTGCAGGGCTTGGGCATCGCGTTTATCATCACGGCACTGATGGGGCTGGGCTTTATGAGTTTTTCAGGTATAAAAATATAAGGTATGACGATAGTGGTTGGCACGGTTGTGTTTTTGGTAGTTATCCTGCTTCTGGTGGGTCTGCTGCTGTTTGTAAAGGCGATATTGACCCCTTCGGGCAATCTCAAAATAGTTATCAACGGCGAGAAAGAACTCGAAGTGCCCGTGGGCGGAACGCTCCTCGCATCGCTTCAGTCGAATAAGATTTTCCTCTCCGGAGCGTGCGGAGGCAGTGGCAGTTGCGGGCAATGCCGCTGTCAGGTGATTGAGGGTGGGGGCGAAATCCTGCCGACCGAGGTAGGCTTTTTCTCGCGCAAACAAATCAAAGACCACTGGCGATTGGGCTGCCAAACGCGTGTCAAGGACAATCTCAACATCCGCGTGCCCGAATCCGTTTTCGGCGTCAAAGAGTGGGAGTGCGAAGTCGTTTCCAACAACAATGTGTCCACCTTCATCAAAGAATTTGTAGTGAAACTCCCCGCCGGCGAGCACCTGAATTTCAAGCCCGGCTCCTACATCCAAATTCAAGTGCCTGACACAGACGTAGTTCGCGCCTATTCGATGGCAAACTACCCCGCCGAGGGCGACATCGTGATGCTCAACGTCCGCATCGCCAACCCGCCAATAGACCGTGCCACGGGCAAGTGGAAAGCCGGCGTGCCTCCGGGCATCTGTTCGACTTACATCTTCGGACTTCACGCGGGCGACCGTGTGCGCCTGTCGGGTCCGTATGGCGACTTCCACATCCTCGACACCAAGCGCGAAATGCTCTACATCGGCGGCGGCGCGGGAATGGCACCGCTGCGGTCGCAACTCCTCCACCTCTTCCACACGCTGAAAACCACCGACCGAAAAATATCCTACTGGTATGGCGCACGCTCCAAAGCCGAGATTTTCTACGAAGAAGACTTCCGCACCATCGAACAGCAATTCCCCAACTTCACATTCACCATCGCCCTCAGTGAACCACAGCCGGAAGACAACTGGACAGGAGCCACCGGCTTCATCCACCAAGTGATTTTCGACAAATACCTAAGCACGCACGAAGCCCCCGAAGACATCGAATACTATATGTGCGGACCCACCCCAATGGCAAACGCCGTCAAAACAATGCTCGACAACCTCGGCGTGCCACCCGAAATGCTACTATTCGACGATTTTGGGTGAAACTCCCCCGGTTACAGAATTAGTGCCAATTAACATTAAAGTGGATTGTATCATAATTTACTCCCTTTTGCCCAACCAATACGATATGCCACTCCAATAGAGAGAGCCATTTGAAAGAGCTTTACATCATCAAAACGCCATGTTTCTAATGATTTGGAGTCAACGATATTTTTTGAATCTGCAATTTGGGTTATGTCGAATCCAAATCGCAAATCAGCCAACAAGATAAGGTATTTCATATCACACCGGATGCCGGTACCGACATTAGCCGTTAAAACAAAATCATTAACTTGGCTTTTGATACTACTCCTCGTATGATTTCCGCCCTCAGTAGACCGTCCATAACGATTTGCTGAAGTTAAGCACTTTAATGAAGGACCCGCTTGAAGAAAAAAATGTATCTTTTCTTTCCCCAGTTCACCGAGCAGCAACGCAGGTATTTCTATGTAATTAAATCCGAATGCTTCCGTATCTTGTTCTGACTGATAGGTAAATCCTTCATTTCGATACCTAATTTCAGCTTGCAGTCCTAAATGTTTTTGCAGTGAATAATGCGCAAATAGTCCGCTATTGAGAAAATATAACCCGCCCACATCATCTGTGCTACTTCCATTTATTTTAGAATTGTCACGCAGCCTGCTTCCATTGAAAAACGGGAAATTTGTTATTGCCCCAACCGACAACTGTGCAAATGATTGCGTGGCAGTTGCAATAAATAAAAACAACATGATATATTTTTTCATCTTTATTTATTTTAATTATTAATTTATTGAACAACGCTTTATTCAAATTTCGGTAACAAAGGTATGTAATTATTTTGAGATGTGCAAGAGTTTTTGAAAAAAAATCAATTTTGTGAAGTGTGCCGAAATCTCAAAAAAAAATCGTACCTTTGTGGCTTCAATTGAAGATGCGCTATGGCAAAGAAATTTTCCGAATATAATAAACTTGATTTAGCCAACGTCAATCAGGAGATTTTGAAACGTTGGGAGGAGCTGGATGTCTTTCACAAAAGTTTGAAAATCAGGGAGAACGCCCCTGCTTTTGTGTTTTACGAGGGACCGCCGTCGGCTAACGGTATGCCCGGCATCCACCACGTGATGGCACGCAGCATCAAGGACATTTTCTGTCGCTACAAGACGATGAAAGGCTTTTTGGTCAATCGCAAAGCGGGCTGGGACACGCACGGACTGCCGGTCGAACTGGGCGTAGAAAAGTCGCTCGGCATCACCAAAGAGGACATCGGCAAAAAAATCTCCGTCGAAGAATACAACGCCGCCTGCCGCAAAGACGTGATGAAATACACCAAGGAGTGGGAAGACCTGACGCAAAAAATGGGCTACTGGGTGGATATGAACGACCCCTACATCACCTGCGACAATCGCTACATCGAAACGCTCTGGTGGCTGCTTAAAGAACTGTATAACAAAGGATTACTGTATAAAGGCTACACCATTCAGCCCTATTCGCCCGCTGCGGGCACGGGCTTGAGTTCGCACGAATTGAATCAGCCCGGCTGCTATCGCGACGTGAAAGACACGACCTGCACGGCGCAGTTCAAAATCCTCAATCCGCTGCCCAAAATGGCAGGCACGGGCGAAGCGTTTTTCCTCGCTTGGACGACCACGCCGTGGACATTGCCCTCAAACACAGCCCTTTGCGTGGGTCCGAATATCGAATACGTCGCCGTTAAAACGAACAATCCCTACACCAATCAGCCGATGACCGCCGTGCTGGCGAAAGATTTATTGCCCGCGTATTTCAAGGAAGTGCCCGAAATCGTTGGCTTGTGGAAAGGCGAAGAATTGGCGGGGATGGAATATGAGCAGTTGATTCCGTGGGTAAATCCCGGTAAAGGAGCTTTCCGCGTTATCACAGGCGACTTTGTGACGACCGAAGATGGCACGGGAATTGTGCATATCGCCCCCACTTTTGGTGCGGACGATGACCGCGTGGCGAAGGCAAACGGCGTGCCGCCGCTGATGCTGGTGGATAAGGATGGCAACCGCCGCCCAATGGTCGATTTGACCGGCAGATTCTTCAATCTGGAAGATTTGGATGCCAATTTTGTCAAAACATCTCTGAACGAGCCACTATACAGCGAATATGCAGGGCGTTTTGTCAAAAATGCCTACGACGATAGTCTGACGGATGCCGATGCGACGCTCGACATCGACATTTGCGTGATGCTGAAGCAGCAAAATCGCGCGTTCAAAATCGAGAAACATACGCACAACTACCCACACTGCTGGCGGACAGACAAGCCGGTGCTTTATTACCCGCTCGACAGCTGGTTTATCCGCTCCACAGCCGTGAAAGAGCAGATGATGGCACTCAACGACACCATCAACTGGAAGCCGCAATCGACAGGTTCAGGGCGTTTCGGCAAGTGGCTCGAAAATCTCAACGACTGGAATCTCAGCCGCAGCCGCTACTGGGGCACGCCACTGCCCATTTGGCGCACGGAGGATGGCGCGGAAGAAAAGTGCATCGGCTCGGTTGCCGAACTCATCGACGAAATCAACAAAGCCGTTGCAGCAGGCGTGATGAAGGAAAATCCGTACAAAATTTTCCAACCGAATGTGTTTACCGCCGCAAATTATGCGGTGCAAAACATTGATTTGCACCGCCCATACGTGGACGATATTATTCTCGTGTCCCCAAGTGGCAAGCCGATGAAGCGCGAGAGCGACCTCATCGATGTGTGGTTTGATTCGGGCGCGATGCCCTTTGCGCAGGTGCACTATCCATTTGAAAATAAGGAACTTATAGATGGAACAGTGTCCTATCCCGCCGATTTCATTTCCGAAGGCGTTGACCAAACGCGCGGCTGGTTTTTCACGCTGCACGCCATCAGCACGATGGTCAAAAGTTCGGTCGCGTTCAAAAACGTGGTTTCAACGGGCTTGGTGCTCGACAAAAACGGCAACAAGATGTCCAAACGCTTGGGCAATGCCGTCAATCCGTTTGAAACGATTGCCCGGCACGGCTCCGACCCCCTGCGGTGGTATATGATTACGAATGCAAGCCCGTGGGATAATCTGAAATTCGACGACAAGGGCATTGAGGACGTGCGCGGCAAATTTTTCGGCACCTTATATAACACATACTCGTTTTTTGCGCTGTATGCCAATGTCGATAATTTCGACGGCTCGGAAAAAGACGTGCCGTTTGAAAAACGCCCCGAAATCGACCGCTGGATATTGTCGCTGCTGAATACGCTGGTGCAGGATGTGGACGAATATTATGCCACTTACGAGCCTACCAAGGCGGGTCGCGCCATCAACGATTTTGTCAACGACCACCTCAGCAATTGGTACGTCCGCCTCAATCGCAAACGCTTCTGGGGCGGCGGCATGAGCGACGACAAACTGTCGGCATATCAAACGCTCTACGCCTGCCTCAAGACGGTGGCGCAATTGGTGGCACCCATCGCGCCGTTTTATGCGGATAAGTTGTATTTGGATTTGTTGGGAACGGCTGAATCGGTGCATTTGACGGACTTCCCGAAAGTTAATAATTCACTGATTGACAAGGACTTGGAAGAGCGGATGCAAATTGCGCAGGATATTTCGTCGATGGTGCTGGCATTGCGCAAAAAAGACAGTCTAAATGTTCGCCAACCGTTGTCCACCATCATGATACCACCCAATAAAAGTCAAAAAGCCATTGAAAAAGTTTATGATTTAATTCTTAATGAAGTTAATGTTAAAAAAATAGATTTTGCGCAAACAAATGCTTTTGTGGAAAGAATAGTCAAACCGGATTTCAAAAAATTAGGACCTCGTTATAAGTCTATAATGAAGCAATTAGCGGATAGAATTAGTAAAATGACTCCTGATGAAATTGTAGATTTGGAAGAAAATGGTGAACTTACATTTGATATTGAGGGGCAAAATGCAACTGTTACATTGTCTGATGTGGAAATTTTATCTAAAAATATTGAGATTGAGGGTTGGTCGGTAATGAATAATGGGGCATTAACAGTAGCCTTGAGAACACAAATAACGCCTGAGTTAAAAAATGAAGGCATCGCCCGCGAATTGGTAAACCGGATACAAAACATCCGCAAATCCAACGGCTACGAAATCACCGACCGCATCCGCGTAGAAATCCAACGCGACGACCGCATCACCGCCGCCGTGGAAGCCTACAAAGACTATATCGCAGGTCAAGTGCTTGCCAACAGCGTGATATTGAGCAACTTGACGGAGGGTGTCGAGTTGGATTTCGATGAGTTCAAGTTATTAGTAAAAATTGAAAAAGCATAAACGAAAATGGATTTCCCCGCTTTAGTCACACAAATACAATCGGTACAAACGACCTTGCAAGCGTCTGTAGCTCACGCCATTAACACCGGCTTGACACTTCGCAACTGGTTGATTGGCTACTACATTGTGGAGTTTGAACAAAACGGCGAAGACCGCGCACAGTATGGCTCCAATTTGCTGAAAAACTTGGAAAAACAGTTGAATACGAGAGGGCTGAATGCACAACGATTTACTGAATACCGCCGTTTTTACTCCGTTTATCCGCAAATCGGCACAGAGATTTTTCATCATTTTTCACCGGAAATAATTGACCGTTTATCGCTGTCTGATAGAGAGTTATCAATTCGACGGTCAGTGACCGTCGAATCTGAAATTGCAATTCACCGGTCAGTGCCCGGCGAATCTGAAACTGCAATTTGCCGGACAGTGTCCGGTGAATCTGAAATTGCAATTCGACGGACAGTGCCCGTCGAATTTAAAGGCTGCCCTCCCGCCTTGCTAATCAAGCGAATACCCTATACGCATCTATTGGAAATTTCAAAAATTGACAACCCTTTGAAGCGAGCCTTTTACGAATTGGAAACGATAAAAGGCACTTGGTCAACGAGAGAACTCGAACGTCAGATAAATTCACTTTATTATGAACGTAGCGGTTTATCTAAAAATAAGAAAGCGCTTTCGGCTTTGGCAAATCAGGAGGCTGTGAAATTGCGCCCCGAAGATGTTCTTAATACGCCTGTGGCTGTGGAATTTTTGAATTTGAATGCGCGGGCTTTGGTTACGGAGGGTGATTTGGAGCAGGCTATTTTGGATAATTTACAGGCATTTTTGTTGGAGATGGGGCATGGCTTTTGTTTTGAAGCCCGACAAAAGCGGATATTGATTGATGATGATTACTTTTTTGTGGATTTGCTGTTTTATCACCGAGTGCTTAAATGTCATGTGATTGTTGAACTCAAATTGGATAAGTTCCGTCATGAGTATGCCTCACAACTGAATATGTATCTGAATTATTTTAAGCATGAGGAGGTTACACCCGGCGACAATCCGCCTGTGGGCATTCTGCTTTGTGCGGAAAAGGGAAATACGCAGGTCAAATATGCGACTGCCGGAATGGACGAAAATATATTTGTACAAAAGTATTTGGTGGAGCTGCCTGATGAAAAAACATTGGCAGACTATGTGACAAACGAGTTTTACACTATTGAGAAAGAACTATAAATTAAAAATACAATTTTATGAAAACAAACGAGAAGACGAGATACAGCGATGCGGAACTGGAAGAATTTCGCGCTATTATTAACGAGAAGTTGGAGGCGGCTCGGCGTGACTACGATATGCTGAAATCCGCGATGATGAATGCCGATGGCAACGATGTTGCCGACACTTCGCCCACGTTCAAGGTGCTGGAAGAGGGGGCTGCAACGCTCAACAAGGAGGAGGCGGGGCGGTTGGCGCAGCGTCAAATCAAGTTTATACAGAGTTTGCAGGCGGCGTTGGTGCGCATCGAAAACAAGACCTACGGGGTGTGTCGCGAGACCGGCGTGCTGATTCCTAAAGAACGTCTGCGCGCTGTGCCGCACGCCACGTTGAGTATCGAAGCAAAACAAGGAAAAAAATAGTTATGTGGTATAAAAACAAGGGACTTTGGGCTACTGCCATTGTGGTGTTGATTTTGGTGCTCGACCAAGTGTTGAAAATTTGGATTAAGACGCATCTTGCTCTGTATGAGGATATTCGGATTACTGATTGGTTTATTCTCCGTTTCGTGGAAAACGACGGCATCGCGATGGGTATGGAGATTATGAACAAACTGTTTATCACGATTTTCCGCATCATAGCCTCCGGCGCGGTGATTTATTACCTCTGTCAGTTGGTCAAACGCAACTATTCGATGGGTTACATCCTCTGCGTCGCGCTGGTGCTGGCAGGTGCGATTGGCAATTGCATCGACTGCATTGCCTACGGGGCTGTTTTCAATGAGAGCACGCCCTCTCAGGTCGCCACGCTTTTTGCTCCCGAAGGCGGCTACAGTTCTTGGCTCAATGGAAAAGTGGTTGATATGTTCTATTTCCCGCTGATTGAGTGGCGTGGATTTGTCTTTTTTCGCTACATTTTTAATTTGGCAGATGCCGCCATCAGCGTTGGAATCGTGGCGATAGTGATTTTTTACCGCGATACCCTCGCTCAAAGTTTTGAAAAAGAAATACCGGATGCGACAACAGAATAAATTCATCGGTACCCTGCTTGGATTGTTCTTGCTGACGGCTTGCTCCCAGGAGCGACCCTCGTATGTGCTGTCCGACAGGCGGATGGAAGATGTGCTGTATGACCTCATCCTCGCCGAGAACGCTATCAATGACAACTACGCGGTTTTTTCGGGCGACTCGCTGCGCAGACAGCAACTCCTCGATTATGTTTTTCAAAAGCATAAAATCACCGAGCACACGTTCGACACCTCGCTCGTTTGGTATAATGCCCATTTGGATAAATACCTGAAAATCAACGAGAACGTAGAAAAACGCTATGCAAAAGTGCTTGCCGATTTGCTGGCGGAAGATGCCAAAATCAAGCGCGAAGCGGTTCTCATTGCGGAGGGCATCAAATTATCCAATTTCGTGGAACTGCCGAAGCGCGACACCCTGCGGCTCTTTCCCGTGACGGTGGATTCGCTCAGGTCGGATAGCATCGCCGTTGATACGATGCGCTACTATCTGCCGCTACCGGAGGTGAAAGCGATTGAGCTTCAACTGTCAGTGACAAATGACAACACAAAATGAAACACTATGAATGAATTGGCAAAACAGGAACTCTCTTTTATCAATGAGATAAAACAGAAAATTCGTCAGGCACAATATGAGGCAATGCGAGCCGTGAATGTGCAACTGATAACGCTCTATTGGGAAATTGGCAAGTCCATTTCCGAAAAACAGCAGGAAGGCTGGGGTAAGTCGGTCGTAGAAAATCTGTCCGCCGAATTACAAAAAGAATTTCCGGGAGCGACCGGATATTCCGTTGCAAATTTATGGTCTATGGCTC
The DNA here is from genome assembly GCA_025996815.1 of Bacteroidia bacterium. Lineage (GTDB taxonomy): Bacteria > Bacteroidota > Bacteroidia > Bacteroidales > Azobacteroidaceae > Azobacteroides. The sequence goes on along the minus strand of BNTT01000014.1, from coordinate 24,455 downwards.
AGTTTTATACTGAATATCACGGTGTTACAAATCTCCAACCATTGGTTGGAGAAATTAGTTGGACAAAGCACATTGCCATTATGAACAAATGTAAAGATAATCTCGAACGGCAATTTTACATTTTGGCTACGAAGAAATTTGGCTGGACAAAAAATGTATTGATACACAATATTGAGGTCAAAACATACGAAAAATATCTACTCAATCAAACTAATTTTGACACAAATCTCCCTGAAAATCTACAAAATCAGGCTGTGTTAGCCGTTAAGGATGAATATAGTTGGGCTTTTCTTGACCTTGCAGAACAGCATTCTGAAAACGAACTCGAAACGGCTTTGGTAAATAATATTCGCCGATTCCTGTTAGAAATGAACTATCAATTTGCGTTTGTCGGCAATCAATTCCGCATAGAAGTAGATGACAATGAATATTTCATCGACCTCTTGCTGTATCACAGACAATTGCAATGTCTTGTGGCGGTTGAACTAAAAATAGGGAAATTCATCCCCGAATACAAAGGCAAAATGGAATTTTATTTGGCGGTTTTAAACGATAAAGTCAAGTTGTCCAACGAAAACGATGCAATCGGCATCATTATTTGCAAGGAGAAAAATCGCACCGTTGTAGAGTATTCTCTAAAAAACAGCACTCAGCCTATCGGCGTGGCAACTTATTCCACGAGTACTAATTTGCCGAAAGACTATGAAAGTTTGTTACCGACCACCGAGGAAATTGAGAAAAAATTAAGTCAATATTTTGGATAGATGAAAACAGAGATACAAAAGCGGCGAACTTTCGCCATCATCTCGCATCCCGATGCGGGGAAGACTACACTCACCGAGAAGTTGCTGCTCTTCGGCGGTGCCATTCACGTTGCCGGTGCGGTGAAATCGAACAAGATTAAGAAGACGGCTACTTCCGACTGGATGGAGATTGAGAAGCAGCGCGGCATTTCCGTGGCGACTTCCGTTATGGGATTCGACTACGAGGGTTACAAAATCAATATCCTGGACACGCCCGGGCATCAGGATTTTGCGGAGGACACTTACCGCACTTTGACGGCTGTGGATAGCGTGATTATCGTGGTGGACATTGCCAAGGGGGTGGAAGCGCAGACGCGCAAACTGATGGAGGTGTGCCGGATGAGGAAAACGCCGGTCATGATTTTTGTGAACAAGATGGACCGCGACGGGAAGGAGCCGTTCGACCTGCTGGACGAGTTGGAGGAGGAACTGCAAATTCACGTCCGCCCGCTGAGTTGGCCCATCGAAATGGGGGTGAAATTCAAGGGGGTGTACAATCTTTATGAAGAGAAACTCGACCTCTACACACCCAGCAAGCAGACAATCACTGAATCGGTGAAGATAAACGATGTCAATAGTCCCGAACTGGATGCGCAAATCGGGGCGGATTTGGCTGCCAAACTGCGCGAAGACCTCGAACTTATCAATGGTGTGTATCCCGCTTTCGACCGCGAAACGTATCTGACGGGCGATGTCGCCCCCGTATTTTTCGGCTCGGCACTGAACAATTTTGGGGTGAAGGAACTGCTGGATTGCTTTGTGCGCATTGCGCCGTCGCCCCGTCCGGTTGCGGCTGAGGAGCGGACGGTTGACCCCGAAAATGACCCCTTTTCCGGCTTCATTTTCAAAATTCACGCCAATATGGACCCCAATCATCGCAGTTGTATCGCCTTTTTGAAGATTTGTTCGGGCAAATTTGAGCGCAACACCAATTACAGGCACGTGCGTTTCGACAAACTGATGAAATTTTCGCAAGCCACCGCTTTTATGGCGCAGAAGAAGGAAACTGTGGATGAGGCGTATGCCGGCGACATCATCGGGCTGCCCGACACGGGCAATTTCAAGATTGGCGACACGCTCACGGCGGGCGAGGTGCTGCATTTCAAGGGCTTGCCGAGCTTCTCGCCGGAGATGTTTAAATACATCGAAAACGCCGACCCGATGAAGACCAAGCAACTCACCAAAGGCATCGACCAACTGATGGACGAGGGTGTGGCACAGTTGTTTACCAACCAATTCAACGGGCGAAAAATCATCGGCACGGTGGGGCAACTCCAATTTGAGGTCATCCAATACCGCCTGCTCCACGAATACGGCGCACAATGCCGTTGGGAGCCGCTTCACCTCTACAAAGCGTGTTGGATTGAGTGCGATTTGCCCGAAGTTCTCTACGATTTCAAGCGGCGCAAATATCAATTTATGGCGACCGACAAGCAGGGCAGGAATGTGTTCCTTGCGGATTCGAACTACGTCCTGCAAATGGCTCAACAGGATTTTCCCAAAATAAGATTTCATTTCAGTTCGGAATTTTAAACGGGCAGCGGCATCCTTATGCGCCACTCTTTGGGGTAAAGATTATTCGCGCGCGTGCCGATATTTTTGACAAATCCCAACGGACAGTCGAGATAAGTGGCTAAGACATAGCCTCTTGGCAAATTTTCCGGCACGTTTTGCAACGCCTCTGCCTTCAAAAAGTGCAAGGCGGTTGTTTTATCCAATTCCCACCGCGGGAAGGCATCGGGCAACAAGTCGCACGACATCGCCAAACTGTGCGACGGGATGAAATCTTTGCCCTTCATCGCGCCCGGAGGCACGCCTGATGACACAATTTTTAGCCGCTCTTTCAATTTTTTGTCATTGCCTTGCAGGCGCTCACCCGCAAGCCCTTCCTTTCGCATAGCCGCAATAAAAAATCCCTCGCCCTTGGTGCGGTGCGGCATAAAACGGCGCGGCTCTTCCACCACCGAAGCCCCCAATTCGCGACATATATGGTCAATATTATCCTCGTTTTCCTCGCGATTGTAGGTGCACGTGCTGTAAATGAGCAGTCCCCCCGTGCGCAACGCCGCCCACACATCAGCCACAATGCGCCGTTGCCGCTCGGCGCACTGTTGGACATTCGCGACCGACCATTCGCCGATGGAGGCGGGGTCTTTGCGAAACATCCCCTCGCCCGAACAGGGGGCATCCACCACCACGACATCGAAAAATGCGCCGAGCCGACCGATTTCCGCGGGAGCGTTGTTGGTAACAATCGTGTGCGGATTGCCCCACTTGGTGAGATTTTCCGACAGGATATTGGCGCGCGACCGAATGACTTCGTTGGCGACCAAAAGGCTCCCCACAGGCAGCACAGCCGACAGTTGCGTCGATTTTCCACCCGGCGCGGCGCACAAATCCAGCACGCGCACCGGTTCCGTAACCTGCCGCCGGAGGACATCTTCCAGCGACATCGACGAGGCTTCCTGCACATAATAGCAACCCGCGTGAAACAGCGGGTCGAGCGTAAACACCGGGCGTTCAGCCAAATAGAAGGCATTGGAAGCCCACGGCACTCGTTCGCCCAACGGCAGTGTTTGGCGCACGGCATCGCCGTTTTTGAACGGATTGAGGCGAATGCTCGTCGGGCTTTCGGCGTTCAATGCCGCCTCAAAAGCGTCCCATTCATCGCCCAGCAATGCTTTGGTGCGCGCGACAAATTCGGCGGGGAGTTTCATTTCTGTTGCTGTCATAATTCAGCGCAAAGATACGAATAATTTGTTTTTATGCCGTCACCGCGAGGGTAAGGATGCGCAGGCGGATGTTTTTGCATTGCAGCAGGGCGTGGGCGCAGGCTTCGAGGGTGGCACCCGTCGTCAGCACATCGTCGAACAGGATAACGCATTTGTTTTCAAACAGTTGCGGGTCGTGCACATTGAAAATGCCCAGGGTGTTTTGCCAGCGTTCAAAGCTGCTTTTTTTCGTCTGAGTGGTGTTGGCTCTCTCGCGGTAGAGATTTTGCGTTTCCAACGGGATGTGTGCCACCTCAGAGATGCCTCTCGCCACGATTTCAGCCTGATTGTAGCCTCTCTTTTTGAGTTTTTGGGGGTGCAGCGGCACGGGAATGATGAAATCAACATCGGCGAAAAAGGCGGATGCCGCCAATTCGCGCGCCAGATAGCCGCCCATCCAAGCACCCAGAGCGGTGTCGCCGTGGTATTTTATGGCGGCAACCACCTTTTGCCCCAGCCCCTCTTTGCTGTAATAGAGGTAAGAAACAGCCTGCTGCACGGGAATTTTCCCCGCAAATCGGTCAACAGCGGGGTTGTCGGCGGCATCGCGGCGGTGATAGTTTGTTTTCGGCAGATTAAGGAGGCAATCTACGCACAAAAATTGCTCATTTTGCATCAGCGCATCGCTGCACCCCACGCAGAGCGACGGGTAAAACAGCGACAGCAGGGCTTTGAGCGGACTAAAAATTTTCTTTATAATTTTCTTCATTTTCATTGGTAATTCAAAAAAAGTTCGTACCTTTGCAGCCGAAAAGCCCGGGTGGTGGAATTGGTAGACACGCCACTTTGAGGGGGTGGTGCCGGTTACGGTGTGTGAGTTCAAATCTCGTCCCGGGTACGTTCATAAAATTTTTTTTCATTTTAATTGGGAAAAACCTGATTTTCAATAGAAAATCAGGTTTTTCTTTGTGACCGCGGCAGGATTCTAACCTGCAACCGGCTGATCCGTAGTCAGCTACTCTATACAGTTGAGCTACGCGGCCTCTTGTTATCAACATTACAGGGTGCAAAGGTATAACTTTTTTTTGTACCGTGCAAGTTTTTTCTGATTTTTTTCAAATAAATTTTGCCAACCCCGCTCGTCGCGCCTGTTTCGCCCCGACAGTTAGAATAAATAGGTCAGTGTCAGGTAAAATGCGTAATTTTGGAGATGGGCATCATTCTCATTTTTGCGGCGAGTAAAATTGGTTAGAGCTATTCTGCCGTTGTAACCGATTTTGAAGTCTCCAAAATGTAAGCCGGCACCCAAATTTAATCCGCCCTCATTGCGATAAAAATCCTGTTGGAAGTCGAGGTCTTTATCGCCTTGTTTGCCGCTGAATTTGTGGCTGTAATATCCGCCGAAAAAAGCGTCTACGCCTACCGACTGCCGGGGTGTTTGCAAAACAAAACTTACCGGAATGGTGATTGCATTTGTTTTTATCGTGCCTTTGGGATGTTTGCCCGTAACATAGTCGTAAAATGCTTCGGAACGAATGGCATACACTCCCCACTCATATTGCGCCATAAGCCCGATTCCATACGCACCGCCGGGTTTTCCGTTCACCGCGCCGCCGGTATAATAGTGGTTATTGGAGCCTATATTGGCGGATAATCCGAAAACGGCACCATTCCTGTGGTATCTGTGTTTTTTGGCGACTTTTCCGGACGCACGATAATCCGCATCTTCGGAAACGTGTTGCACGAGTGATGTCAAATGTTCGGTAATCAGCACCATCCCGTCATAATCAATTAAGTCGGCATCATCTTCCGGCTTGTGATAAGGCGACTTCAGTCCGGTTGTAACCGCCAATGTGGGAATACCTTGTTTGGCAAAGGCTTCGGTATCGGTTGCGGTCAGCACGCTGTTTTCAAAACTTTGGGTTGTTACGTGCAGACCATTGGGGGCAAGTGCGGCATCCAACAGCAAGTTTTTTCCCCCTGCAATGGTGCCACTGCCTTGATATTTCACATAGCCGCTTGCTTTATACCAGCCTACCATATCTACGCTGAGCATCAGGCGGATTTTTTCGAGCGGAACAATCGGGTTTTTGACAAACGCACGGGAGCCGTAGAGCCCTAATTCTTCCCCGTCAAAGGCAATCAGAATGATGCTTCGCCGGAGCGAGCCTTGCTGTTCTTTTAACCGGCGCGCCATCTCGGTGATGGTTGCCACGCCGGAGGCATTATCGTCTGCGCCGTTGTAGATTTTGGTATTTCCATTGTCATCCGTCTTGACACCTATGTGGTCGTAGTGCGCTCCCACCACAATATATTCATCACTCAGCGTTGGGTCGTTTCCACGCAGGATGCCGATAATATTCCGGTAATTACTTTCGTCTTTGATAAACGGTTGAAAATAATTATCTGCCTGATAAGGCTCTATCCCGATTTCTTTCCATTGCGCCACAACATATTCAGCCGCTTTTCGCGCATACTCCGAGCCGGCTTTACGCCCGCGTAAGGAATCATCCGCCAGCGTATAAACGTGCTGCTCCAACCGCTCTTTAAGCGTCGTTTGGGCATAAGCACCCTGCACCCCAACTAAGGCGATGCCAATCAACAAATGAATTGCAAATTTTTTATTCATATCAATATCAATTAAAAATATCATCCATCACGCCCTCTGAATTTGATTTCGGGGGTATGTAATCGTTTCTGCCGGCACCGGCGCAGGGGTCGCTGTATTTTTCGGGCACGCGGAATGTTTCGATGGAAGAATAGCCCAATTTATTGTCGGCAAAAACTTTTTTCAGGAAGATACCCATCACGGGGAGGGCTGCGCGGGCACCTTGACCTTCGTTCATCGAGTCGAAGTGGATGGAGCGTTCGGTGCCGCCCACCCAGCAGCCGCCCACCAGCGAGGGCGTGAAGCCGACAAACCAGCAGTCGGAATTACTTTGCGTGGTGCCTGTTTTGCCGCCCATGGGCACATATACGCCCTGCCGATTGCGCATCCCACTGCCTGTGCCGCCGTCCATCACGCTCTGAAGCATACTCAGCATCTGGTAGCTGGCTCTCTCGTTGATGATTTCGTGCGATTGGGCGGCGAATTGCGACAACACATTGCCATTGCGGTCTTCGATGCGGGTCACATACACCGGGTCGATGCGAATGCCGCCGTTGTCGAAGGCGGAATAAGCCGACACCATTTGTTCGATAGTGGCATCACAAACGCCCAGACAGAGTGCCGGAACGGGTGTGATAGGCTCCGACAGCCCGTAAGACACCAGCAGCCGCTTGAATGCGTAGGGCGACATTTGCCCCATCAGGTAGGTCGTAACCCAATTGTCGGAGTTCTGCAACCCCCAGCGCACGCTCACGAGTTCGCCGATGTGTGATGAAACGGCATTTTTGGGCGACCACGGCTCGCCATTTTCGCCCAAAAGCGTCTGCTGCACATGGCGCATCTGGCTGCAAGGCGAAAATCCGCTCTCCATCGCCATCGAATAGAGGAATGGCTTGACCGTGGAGCCAACCTGTCGCCGCCCCTGCGTTACCATATCGTATTGGAAATTCTGAAAATTGGTGCCGCCCACGTATGCCTTCACATGTCCCGAATGCGAATCCATTGCCATAAAACCCGCTTGCAGAAACATTTTCATGTGGCGTATAGAGTCGCTTGGGGTCATTACGGTGTCTCTCACGCCCGACATCGAAAAAATCTCCATCGGCACTTTTGTATTAAAAATGTTCCGGATTTTTGCGTCAGACACGCCATCTTTTTTGAGAGCACGGTAGCGGTCGGTTTGTCGAATAGCCCTGTCCATGATGGCATCCAACTCCTCCTGGGTCAAATCGCTGTCGAACGGGGCGGTTTTACTTTTCGCTTTTTCGCGGAAAAAGGCGGGCTGCAAAAAGCCTCCAACGTGCTCTGCCACAGCCTCTTCGGCGTATTGCTGCATCCGCGAATCAATGGTTGTGTAGATTTTCAGCCCATCGGATGCGATATTATAATGGGTGCCGTCTTTCTTGGTGTTTTTGTTGCACCAGCCATACAGCGGGTTGTTTTTCCACGCCACGGAATCGTCGGGAAAGCGATTGGAGTCGAACCGGTATTTGTCGTCCGTGCGTTTGGGCTGCTTCGCGTTCATCGTGAGGCGCAGATATTCCCTGAAATAGGGTGCAATCCCTTCCTTATGGTCTGCTTTATGAAAATTGACCAGCATTGGCGATGCCTTGGCAGCGTCGCGCTGCGCTTTGGTGATGAAATGATGCTTGCACATCAAATCCAGGACCACATTTCGCCGCCCTTTTGTGCGGTCGGGCTTCCGAATCGGATTGTAATAGGAGGGATTTTTGCACATCCCAATCAGCGTTGCAGCCTCCTGTATCGTCACTGCCTTCGGCTTTTTGCCAAAATAGACCCAGCACGCCGATTCGATGCCCACCGCATTGTAGAGGAAATCAAACTGGTTGAGATACATATTGATAATCTCGTGCTTGGTGTAGAAACGCTCCAATTGAACGGCGATAACCCACTCGATAGGCTTCCGAAGGGCACGCTGCAAGGTATTGCTCGCCGTGGCGGAATACAGTTGCTTGGCGAGTTGCTGCGTAATCGTGCTCCCCCCGCCGGAGCGCCCCAGCGTGAGCACTGCGCGCATCAAGGCATACACATCGATACCCGAATGGCTCTCGAAGCGGGCATCTTCCGTTGCCACCAACGCCTTGGTGATGTAGGGCGAGAGGTCGTCGTAGTTGGCATACACGCGATTGCTGTTTTTGAGCGAATAGGTGCCCATATTCACATTGTCCGCCGAGAGTATCTGCGTGGCATACTTGTCAATCGGATTTTCAAGGTCTGAAACATCCGGCATAGTGCCCACCCAGCCTATCCAGCCGCGAGCAATCAAGAAAAAGCCCAGCACGATGGACAGCAAAACGACCCCATACATTATCCACAGCCATTTGATAATCACAGCCCCCACCTTCGCGCTTATGAACGCCTTCTTTTTTCCCTTTTTCCTTTTTATGTCTTCCTTTATAGCCATTTGACCCATAAATATCAATAAAAATAATTGGTGCAAAGGTACAAAATTTTTTCATAAGGTCGGACTTTAAAATAGCCCCTGAAAAACAACTCCCATTAAACCACTTTTTCTGAAATTTTGGTAAGTTCAATTAGTAACTGCGGAAAATTTCTGCGCAGGTGCTGCTTGTTTTGTGGAAAAATATCAGTACCTTTGCAGCAAGATACACGGAAATGCTATATGGCAAACGAGGATAAAGTTAAATATTGGATAGACCTGTCAGATGAAGATTTGAAAGTTGGAAGGACGTTGTTGCATGGCGGTCATTTCTTGTATGTGGCTTTTATGTGCCACCAAGCGATTGAAAAAATATTGAAAGCAGGGTACCTTCTGTTGAAGGATGATACACCGCCATACACCCATAAATTGTCTTACTTAGCCCAGCAGAGTGGTCTTTTTGAGATGTTGAGCGATGACCAAAAAGACTACATTCGGGCAATAGACCCACTCAACATTGAGGCGCGTTATCCCGAATATAAGACAGAAATATCAAAAAGTTTGACACATTTGAAGTGTGTTGAATTGTTGGAACAAGCAATAACATTACAGCAATGGATAAAAGAGAAGATATTATTGGCAAAGTGAAAGAATATAAAGCTTTAGTACAAAAGGATTTCCCGATGAAAATAGAAAAGGTATATCTTTTTGGCTCGTATGCCAAAGGAACACCTCGCGAACATAGCGATATTGATGTTGCGATGGTGGTTAGCCACTTTGAGGGAGATTTTTTCAAGGTTATCCCTCCGATTTGGAAATTAACTGAACAGGTTGATTTTCGCATAGAACCTCACGTGATTGCCCGTGACACCGATTTTTCCGGATTTCTTGACGAAATTCAGCGTACCGGAGTGGAAATAACCAATTGATATTGAATTACATCAGAACAACGTGCCCGGTTCGGCGGAGGCTCTGTGCAGTTAAATGCAATATTCCGCCAAGTCGATGATGCCGGCGCGGAGGGCGTATTTGGTGGCTTCGTGCAGGTTGTTTACTTCCAGCTTGTGGAAAATGTTTTTGCGGTGGGTGTTGATGGTGTGGAAACTGATGTTGTGCTCGTCGGCTATCTCTTTGGTGGTTTTGCCCAGAGCGATTTCGTGTAGCACCATCTGTTCGCGGATTGTGAGGAGGTCTTGTTGGCGGTTTTGCGCCGGCATACTGTCTTGCAACACCTGCGCAGCGAGGTCGCACAGATAGGGCTTGCCCTCGGCAGTCTGCTGCAATGCCTTGAGAATGTCGGCTTTCGTATCGGTCTTCATCACTACCCCAAATTGCTGGTCGGAGAGCAACACCTGCCGTAAAAAATGCGTCGAGAGTTCGTCCGAAAACAGTAGCCACGACGATGACGCATATTTCTGCCGCATATTCATCAGTTGCGAATCCGATAAATCGAAAAGCGTATAATCGAGCACCACAACGGCTTTGGGATGTTTTTCCAACTGCCGTATCAACTCCACGCGCGAAGCGGCTTCAACGACGGCATCCGCCGACACGGACTGCCTCAACAAAGCACTAACTCCCTCGCGGGTGATATATTGATTGTCTGCCAAAATAAATTTATTCATCGTGGGTGCAAAATTACGAAAAAAATGACTACCTTTGTCGGAATATTCACTTTAAACATAATATTTATGGCACGAATTTTTAAACAATTGACCGATTTAATCGGTAACACCCCGTTGCTGGAACTGTCTGCTTACGGGAAGTCGAAATCAGCCGGCGCGCACATCATCGCCAAGTTGGAGTATTTCAACCCTGCCGGCAGTGTGAAAGACCGTATCGCCCTCGCGATGATTGAGGATGCCGAAAAGAGCGGTGTCTTGAAGCCCGGCGCAACGATTATTGAGCCTACAAGTGGCAACACGGGCGTGGGGCTGGCTTTTGTGTCGAGCGTGAAGGGCTACAAACTGACGCTCACGATGCCCGAAACGATGAGCCTCGAACGGCGCAATCTGCTGAAAGCACTCGGTGCCAACCTCGTGCTCACGCCCGGCACCGACGGTATGAAAGGCGCAATCGCCAAGGCTAAGGCTCTGCGCGACGAAACGCCCGGCGCGATTATCCTGCAACAGTTTGAAAACCCCGCCAACCCCTCTATCCACTACCGCACGACGGCGGAGGAAATCTGGCGCGACACCGACGGCAAAGTCGATATTCTCGTGGGCGGCGTGGGCACCGGCGGCACCATCAGCGGTGCGGGCAAGCGGTTGAAAGAACTGAACCCCAAGTTGGAAGTCGTTGCCGTGGAGCCGGCAGATTCTCCCGTGCTGTCGGGCGGCGCACCCGGACCGCACAAGATACAGGGTATCGGTGCGGGATTTGTGCCCAAAACGTACGACAACTCGGTGGTCAATCGCATCCTGAAAGTATCCAACGACGATGCCATCCGCACGGGTCGCGAATTGGCAAAAACGGAAGGGCTATTGGTCGGCATCTCTTCGGGAGCGGCTGCTTTCGCGGCAACAACGCTTGCGCAACAGCCCGAAAACAAGGGTAAAAACATCGTGGTAATCCTCCCCGACACGGGCGAGCGGTATCTCTCGACCATTCTTTATGCCTTTGATGAGTATCCGCTGTAAGAAAAACGGGGGTTATTTTTCGCGCTCAATGATGTAGTCAATCAGCAGCAGCAGGGCGGTTTTTGCGTCGGAGTTGGGGAAGTTGTTGAGCAGGGCGAGGGTTTCGCCTTTGAGGGCTTGCATCTTGGCTTGGGCGTATTCGATGCCATCGTGCGCCTTGGTCAATTGGATGAACATTTGGATGGTGGACGGCGATAAATCGCGACTTTGGAAGATTTGTAGCACCTCGTCGGATTGTTCTTTTGGCAGCGTTTGCAGTGCGTGAATCAGCGGCAGGGTGATTTTGCCTTCGCGGATGTCGTTGCCCGTTGGTTTGCCGAGGTCGCCTTGCTCGAAATAGTCGAAAATATCGTCGCGCATTTGGAAGCACATTCCCAGATTTTCGCCGATGCTATGGAGGGTTTTTACGATTTCGGGGGTGGCATTCACCGACAGCGCGCCCATTTCGGCGCAGGAGGCGAGCAGCACCGCCGTCTTTTTGCGGATAACTTCCATATAGCGCGCCTCGTCGACAATCAGTTCGGAGGATGAAATCAGTTGTGTGAGTTCGCCCTCCGCCATATTTTGAGAGAGGTTTGCCATAATTTTCAGAGCGGCGAGGTTTTCTGTGCCCACACCGAGGGTGATGGCTTGCGAGATGATGTAGTCGCCCAGCAGCACCGCCGCGCGATTGTCGTATTCCGACATCACGGAAGGATTTCCGCGCCGTTCGCGGGCATTGTCCACCACATCGTCGTGGATGAGCGTTGCCGTGTGCAAAAGTTCGAGAACAGCGGCATATTCCAATGTCTTGCGGGTTGGTTCGCCGCACAATTTGGCAGACAGGATAACAACCAACGGTCGAATCCGCTTCCCTTTTGTTTTGGAAACGAACTCCAACATGAATTGAAAATGTGTCAAATGCTTGTTCAACGCTTCTGTGTAGAGTTTGTCAAACGCTTCCAACTCTTGCTTGACCGGATATGTGATTTTATTCAGCATAAATTCGGGCGCAAAGGTACAAAATATTTATGTTCATTGAAAGAAATGTTGTATCTTTGCACCTGCAATGAAAAATACGAATAAAGAAACATCGCCGTGGGCATGGATTCCTTCGCTGTATTTGGCGGAAGGCTTGCCCTACGTGGCTGTGATGACGATTTCGGTCATCATGTATAAACGGATGGGCATTTCCAATACCGACATCGCCCTCTACACGAGTTGGCTGTATTTGCCGTGGGTTATCAAGCCGTTTTGGAGTCCGTTCATCGACATTTTGAAGACCAAACGCTGGTGGATAGTGCTCATGCAACTCTTTATCGGTGCCGGCTTTGCGGGCATCGCTTTCACGATACCGCTACCGTTCTTTTTTCAGGCATCGCTCGCTTTCTTTTGGCTCTTGGCGTTCAGTTCGGCAACGCACGACATTGCTGCCGACGGCTTCTATATGCTGGGGTTAGACACCAACCGGCAGGCGATGTTTGTGGGCATCCGAAGCACTTTTTACCGCATTGCAACCATTGTGGGGCAGGGCGCGCTGGTGATGCTGGCGGGATTTCTCGAAACCTCGACGGGCAATATCCCTTTTGCGTGGTCAATCACCTTCTTTGTGTTGGCGGGGCTGTTTATCGCGTTCAGTTTCTACCACAAAGCCCTGTTGCCTAAGCCCGAAGCGGAGACGCGCGCGGTTTTGACCCCACAAGAGATTATCAAAGAGTTCACGTCCACCTTTGTGTCGTTTTTCAAAAAACCTCAAGCGGCGGCGGCGTTGTTTTTTATGCTGACGTTCCGTTTTTCCGAGGCGCAGTTGCTGAAACTCATCAATCCATTTCTGCTCGACCCCAAAGACGTTGGCGGATTGGGACTTACGACCGGCGAAGTAGGTTTTGTGTATGGCACCATCGGCATCGTTGGCTTGACCATAGGCGGCATCATCGGCGGACTGGCAGCCGCCAAAGGGGGGCTGAAAAAGTGGATATGGCCCATGACGCTCAGTATGTTGCTCACCGCCGTCACGTTTGTCTATCTGAGTTTCACGCAGACCGACAGCCTGCTCCTCATCAATATATGCGTCTTCGTCGAGCAGTTCGGCTACGGATTCGGCTTCACAGCCTATATGCTCTACCTGATGTATTACTCCGAAGGCGAACACAAAACGGCACATTACGCCATCTGCACCGGCTTTATGGCATTGGGGATGATGCTGCCGGGGATGTTTGCCGGATGGATGCAAGAACAGTTGGGCTACAATCATTTCTTCGTCTGGGTAATGATTTGCAGCATCGTCCCAATCATCGCTGTGTCTTTGTTGAAGATAGAGCCCGAATATGGAAGGAAAAATAAATAAAATGTAGTTTGCCGCTGCCATACACTGCAAGCGACAAGTCAATCCTTCTCATCAAAAAAATAGCAGAATAGCGCACAGTGTCAAATATCCTAACAAAACGACCTCGTACCTTTGCAGCGGGAAATGTTGAGGAGTCGATTATTCACAAATTTTGTATTTTTGTGAGCTAATCGGGAAAGGGTAGAAATGAGTTTAAGAGCCATCTTGTGGCAAGTTTTCATTTGTCAGAACCTTGATTTTCATAAGATTAAGAAGATTTACAGGATTAGAATCGTGTTAATCTTGAAAATCTTGTGAAAATCAAGGTTCAGACAAATGTACAAAGTCTGTTTGGTAAGTTAGTGAATTATGGCTACCTTTGCAAAAAAAATATAAAAATGAGATAGAAAAATAAAAATTGGAAAAGCGTTAGCTTTATTTTTGCTTGTTGAAATCTCGACAATTTCAGGTGTATGGCAAGGATAAGGAATTAAATGCTCACGTGGTGCGTGGGTTTCCTTATTTGTCATACATAGGTAGTCGAGAACCTCAACAAGCAGATAAAGATATTATCCCACGCTTTTCGTTTGCGATAAAACGAACACAATGAGAGAGATACACATAGGCGAGGCAATTCGGCAGAAGGTGAAGGAGCGTGGGCTGCACGTGACCGACTTTGCCGCTGCCATACACTGCAACCGGACTAATATATATGCCCTTTTCAAGCGCAAAAGCATTGATATTGAGCATCTAAAACGGATTTCCGAAATTCTGAATTTCGATTTTCTTGCCATTTACAGAGCCCCGCAACCAAAATATTTGGTGCTTCTTGAAGTGGATGAGCAGAGTCTCCAAAAAATTGCAAGCGACAAGTCAATCCTTCTCATCAAAAAAATAGCAGAATAGCGCACAGTGTCAAATATCCTAACAAAACGACCTCGTACCTTTGCAGCGGGAAATGTTGAGGAGTCGATTATTCACAAATTTTGTGTTTTTGTGAGCTAATCGGGAAAGGGTAGAAATGAGTTTAAGAGCCATCTTGTGGCAAGTTTTCATTTGTCAGAACCTTGATTTTCATAAGATTAAGAAGATTTACAGGATTAGAATCGTGTTAATCTTGAAAATCTTGCGAAAATCAAGGTTCAGACAAATGTACAAAGTCTGTTTGGTAAGTTAGTGAATTATGGCTACCTTTGCAAAATGAAAAATATAAAAATGAGATAGAAAAATAAAAATTGGAAAAGCGTTGGCTTTTACGGTTGCTTTCAGAAACTTAGGAAATTTCAGAGCATAGCAAAAAGTAAGTAGCAACGCTCACGCTGTTTGGCGTGAGCTTACTTATTTTGTTATGCAGGTAATCCTAAGACCTCTGAAAGCGAAAAAGATACAGTTCACGCTTTTCGTTCGCGATAAAACGAGCACAATGAGAGAGATACATATAGGCGAGGCGATTCGGCAGAAGGTGAAGGAGCGTGGGCTGCACGTGACCGACTTTGCAGCTGCCATACACTGCAACCGGACTAATATATATGCCCTTTTCAAGCGCAAAAGCATTGATATTGAGCATCTAAAACGGATTTCCGAAATTCTGAATTTCGATTTTCTTGCCATCTACAGAGCCCCGCAACCGAAATATTTGGTGCTTCTCGAAGTGGATGAGCAAAGTCTCCAAAAAATTGCAAGCGACAAGTCAATCCTTCTCATCAAAAAAATAGCAGAATAGCGCAAAGTGTCAAATATTTGTAACACTTGGAGGCAAATCGCGGGGGTAGTGTATAAACATTTGTAACACTTTTTTGCGGGGTAAATGGCTGAAAGGCAGTACCTTTGTACCCGGTTTTGAGCAGAGTTAAAACGGACTTCGGCTCTGTTGTAAAATCAAAATGCAAATTTGGTATTTTTAGAAGTCCACTTAATAAACACAATTAGGAGGAAAAATTATGGATAGACCTAAGCGTATTTCGGGGTGGTGTCCCCACTATGATGCCCCAAGCGGTCGTTGTTATTTATCGGAGTGTACGCAACCTTCGAGCACTGCGGAGTCCAACTGCAAGTCCGATTATCACTGCAAAACCTGCGGCAACTATGAAGCGTGGGCGAGCGGCAGGAATTACACAAATAAATAATAGTCGTCTTATGCTGAAAAAATTTGACCTATATTGTGTCAACTTTTTCAGTATTAAGACAATTTTGAGAATGTAACTGCTAACGGGCAGAATTTCGTTGAATAAATTATTAGGAGAAAAGAAAATGTTATACTATTTTAAAGTTCACTTCACAACATTGAGTGTGGCTCGTACTGAGTCTTACGATCACGAATCGCTGGAAGTAGCAGCAAATGAAGCCGAAGCTAAGGCGGCGGTGGCAGATTACTATGACAGAGTTGCCCGAGATCGCTACTACATAAATCATATTGGGCAGACATTTGGGATGGTGTCTGATGACGACATAAATAAGTACCGTCTTAACACTATCGGAAAATTAGAAAAGGCACAATCAAAAATAGGTAATGCACAGACATTGGATGATTTTGAGGAACTAAGTAAAGAGTTCGACAGTATTGAGAGAGCGTTTGAAGCGGGCAGGGCGCAATTCTTACGCAGCTTTAGCTTGGGTCAATATGCCAATCAGGGAGAATCTAATGTGGATAAATTAATTGCAGAATGTAAAGACTGCCAGCAACAGTGTAAGCAGCAGCAGCAGTATGAAAAAGAGCGCATCCGTCGGCAAAACGAACAGAATGAACGTATTTACAGCAGTGCTTTATCCAGCTTAAGTACAGCAAAGTCAAAAATAAACAACGAAGAACAGACAGCGGCTGATTTTGCACAATTGAGTAACACATTCTATCAGATTGTGCTAGACTTAAGATTACTCCTAAGTTCATTTGATGTACAGGCGCAGGTTGAAGAATGTGAAAATCTCCGTAGTCAGTGTGAAGAGAAAGCGAAAGTCAGACGGAAAAAAGAGGCGGAGGTAGAGACTCAGCACAATTACGAACAGGCTTTAGCCGATTTATCAAAAGTAAAGTTACAAATCAATAACGCACAGACAGCGGCTGATTTTGCACATTTGAGTAACACAATCTGGGAGATTGCGCTAGACTTAAGATTACTCTCAAGTTCATTTGATGTACGGGCGCAGGTTGAAGAATGTGAAAACCTCCGTAGTCAGTGTAAAGAGAAAGCGGAAGTCAGACGGGAAATAGAGGCGGAGATAGAGGCGGAGATAGAGGCAGCGATACTAAAAGCAAGGGAAGCCAAACAGCTATGGTCAGTATTAGTGCCTGCAATCATCTTCTTTGCAATTATCGGAGGGATAATACTATGGCTTGCTTGATTTTCATTTTGGAGGTGGGAAAATTGGCATTATAATCTTTGTTGCAATCTTCAGCGCAATCTTCAGCGCAATCTTGGGAGTAATAGGTGGCGCGATAAGTGGGGCGATAGGTAGTGCAATAGACGACTAACACTTGCAATCGGTGTGGCAACAAGGCACGGGTTACAAACCCGCGCCGGCAATAATAATATTTTATCAATAGGAACAATTATGGACATAAAAGACATATACGGCAATCGTCTCGGTCGTATAGAAAGCGATGGTACAATGAAAGATATATATGGCAATCGTACTGCTCGTATAGAAAGTGACGGCACAATAAAAGATATATACGGCAATCGTATCAGTCGTATAGAAAGCGATGGTACAATGAAAGACATATATGGCAATCGTATCGCTCGCATTGAAAATGACGGCACCATAAAAGACATATACGGCAATCGTATCGGGCGCATTGATGGTTACAAGTAGTGCTTAATTTAATGGAGATTGACATAATTATGTGACCTCAGTTCGGCGTAGGCTCCGCCAGCTTCGTGAGTTAAAAGCAAGGCTCCAGCCTTGCATACGAGCAGCAAAAGCCGCCATCTTAATAAATAGGCGTATGAAAAATCCCGCCCATATATCGCCCTTGCAAAAGTTACCATGCCGTCACAGGCACACTGTCTAAATATAAAGTGTCGGGACACAAATCAGCCTCATTTGCCCATTGAACACTGTCTAAATAGGGGGTTACTGTTTGGAAAATCGTGTTATCTTTCAGTGCGCGAAACACTTCAAATTCCAAATAGGGCTTCACATCGAAACGTCGCACTTCCCCATTGGTAAAATACAAACGCAACATATAATCATTTTCCGGTTTCACATCTACAACTCTTGGATTCATAATGCTATTATTTTAATGGGTCGATTCTGTCTGCAAAGATACTGTTTTTTTTAATACAAAAAACCGAACAACCACAGCGGAACATCATTTTTAAAACCTGTTTCAATGTCGTCCAATGCCAGAAAAGCATTCGGCAAACCTTGAATTTGTTCCCGCCCTTTGTTTCTGCCCCCAATTTCAAAATGATAGTTATTGTCAATCTTAAAATCCGTTGCTTGCGTATAAGTTACTTGGTGCTTAACTTGCAATTGATTAAAGAAAAATGTTTCCCGCATAGTGCCAATATCCACATTATCAGGTGAAAGCGCATAGGCATAATTGGTGTTTTGCAAATAAATCTTATCCGGTTTAACCATTTGCCGCATACCGGATGCCTCTTTATTTAGTAATAAAATAGCATTCGCTTTTTCAAGATAGTATAAATAATTCAGCAAACTAACCCTTGTTACACCTGTTTGCTGACTTAATTGCGAAATATTGGGCGTGAACGGAACTAACGATGATAGGATGAAAAACAGTTTTTTTATCCTGTTAATTGACGAAATGTCAATTTTTTCCACACTCGGCAAATCCGTTTCAATAATGGTATTGAACGTTTGCATCACCCGCTCATAATAGCCCTCCAAGTCTTCTTTGTAGTATGGGTAATAGCCATATTGCAAATACTTTTTGAAAGCAGGTAGCGGTTTTATCTCATAGCAAACAGTTCTCGACAGCGCAATGTGATTGTGCAGTACCTCATCCAATGTGTAAGCCCTTTGACTTTTATCAAGCAATCCTTCATAAATCAAATATTCCCGAAAAGACATCCCTTGCAACGTATATCGCCGCACTCTCCGACTTAAATCCGCATCCGACCGAAAAATTTCCAGCATGGAAGAACCGGTAAAAACGACTTTCAATTCGGGAAAATCATCGTATATATTTTTGATTTCCCGCGACCAATCCGGATATTTGTGCACCTCATCCAAAAATAGAATTTTGCCGCCATTCAACATAAATTCATTCGCCAAATCATACAGCCGATTGTTGGAAAACCAAATATTATCCAAACTGACATACAAAACATCTTCGGGCTGTGTGCCGTATTCTTTTTTGATGTGTTGCAACAAGAGCGTCGTTTTTCCGCTACCCCGTGCTCCTACGATGGCAATCAGCCTGTTCGACCAGTTGATTTCGTGTACCAAATACCGCTCAAAATCATCGTTCGTCTGTTCCAGCCGTCTATAAAAAGTCGAAAATAATTGTTTCATACTGCAATAATTTTTTGCAAAGGTAGTAATTATATTTTACATAATACAAAATTCAGTCAATTTTGTATTTTACAAAATACAAAATTTTCAATATTTTGTGTTTTACGAAATACAAAATGGAAAATCAAAGAGAGATGTGCGCCAATAGGGAAAAAATCATAATTCAAATTTTTTTACTACCTTTGCAGCGAATTTAAACACATAAAGAGATATGCAATTAACAGCAAGATTACAGCAAATTTTGCCTGTGGTGACGGGGCAAGGTCAGAATGGCGAATGGCGGCGACAGGAATTTATCGTGGAAACGGACGGGCAATACCCTAAAAAGGTCTGTTTCAGTTTCTTCGGCGACCGCATCAATATAGCCCAATATGCACCGGGAACTGTGTTGGCAGTGGATTTTGACCTCGAAAGCAGGCAGGGCAACAGCGGCGGATGGTTTACCACGGCGCGTGCGTGGAAAGTGGAAATAGCGGGAGCCGCAGGAACCGCACCACAGCAGGGCTACGGTGCACCGCAACCCGCCTACAATGCGCCACAGCCCGCCTACGGCGGCGCGCCGCAACCCGCTTACAGTGCCCCTCAGCCGGCTTATGCACCCCCTCAACCGGCGGCTCCGGCTGGCGACCCCTTCGCACAGACGGCGGCGGCGGCTTCGGAAAACCCGTCGGACGACCTGCCTTTTTAATCCAAGCGGATGGCGGACAACTCTCCCCAGCCTTTCCTTAGTCGCGTCGCGGAAGACTTAATCGCTCGCTTCGGCACTGATTTGTCGGGCGTTACGGTCGTGTTCCCCAATATCCGCGCGGGCTTGTTTTTCAACAATTATCTCTATAAAGAGGCTCAAAAACCGTTGTGGGCACCGCAATATGTGTCCATCGAAAGCCTCTTTGAGCAGGCTTCCGACTTGCAGAAAGGCGACAGCATTCAGTTGATTGCCGAACTGTATGAGGTTTATATTCAGGTGTTTAACCAATACGTTCAGGAGCCGAGTGCCGAAACCATCGACGAATTTTTCTTCTTCGGCGAGGTGCTCCTCAACGATTTTGACGACATCGACAAAAATTTGGTCAATGCCCGCTCACTGTTCAGCAATTTGCAGGATTTGGATGCCCTGCGCGATGATTTTTCGCACCTGTCCGACGACCAGCGGGAGGCATTGATGCGCCGCTTCCGACAATTCTTTGTCGGCGACACCGCCCTGAAAACCGCCTTCCGCAACATTTGGAATATTTTGGGCGAGGTGTACACCAAATTCAAGCAGCACCTGCAAGAAAAAAACACCGCCTATCCGGGAATGCTGATGCGCGCCGTGATTGAAAACGATTGCCCTTGCGGGCTTGACCCGCAATCGCCCGACAGCGAGCACCACTATGTGTTCGTGGGCTTCAACGTCCTCAGCAAGTGCGAAGAGCAACTTTTCAAACGCCTCAAATTGCAGTCCTCATTTTATTGGGATTACGACAAATACTACCTCGAAACGGAGGCGGGGCGATTTATCAAACAAAACATCCAAAAATTCGGCTCGGCATTAGACAAAAGCGACTTCGACACGTTCACCTGTTCGGAGAAAAAAATCACCTTTTTGGCATCGCCATCGGAAAGTGCGCAGGCGGCGGCAATCAGCCCGTGGATTGACTCTCTACAACAGCCGCCCTCGTTCACGCAGCCCCATTCGGCGATTGTGCTTTGCAACGAAAAACTCTTGCCAACCGTGATGCACGCCATCCCGCCCGCCAAAGTGGAAAATGTGAACATCACGATGGGCTTCCCAATCACGCAGACCGCCATTTGCAGCTTCTTGCAGGTGGTCGTGGAGATGCAGACCAAGGGTTATCGCGCCGGCGACCGGTCGTTTTACTACAAATTTGTGCTGCCCGTGTTGAGGCATCCCTACACCGCTCTGATTTTTCCGGAGGCGGCTGAAATGGAAAAAACGCTCATCCGGGATAAACAGTTTTTCATTAGTTCGCAGGGGATTCCGGGTCAAGCCCACAGTGACATCTTGTTCAAACCCCTGCCCGACACGCTCGCGCTGGCAGAATATCTGCTGGAACTTATCCAAGCCATTGGGAAAAAGCACGAAAAAACCTCCTCCTCGGAGGAGGTTTACACCGGATTGCATCAGGAGTCGATTTTCCGCGCCTATCAGGTAATAAATCGGCTTCACGCACTGCTGACAATGGGAAACAAGTCGATTGGCAAGCCCATTTTCCTCCGACTGCTGCGCAAATTGTTGAGCACGGTGCAAATCCCCTTTCACGGCGAGCCGGTCAAGGGACTGCAAATTATGGGTGTGCTCGAAACGCGCACGCTGGACTTCAAAAATCTGCTGATGCTGAACGTCAATGAGGGTTTTATGCCCGGCACGACCGGCGAAAACACGTTTGTGCCACAGTTTCTCCGCGAACATTTCGGAATGAGCACCATCGACCATCAGGACTCTGTGTATGCCTACTATTTCTATCGCCTCATCCAGCGCGCCGAAAATATTACGCTGGTTTACAGCACCGACAAGACGCAAACAAGCAAGTCGGAAATCAGCCGTTTCCTGCTGCAACTGCTTGTTGACCCGCATTTGAAAGACAAAATCCGCCGATTTTCGCTGCAAGCCGCCATCAAACCCCGCCAAACGGAGGCAATCACGGTCAATAAATCGCCGGAAATACTGACCGCATTGAAAAATCGCTTCGATTTCAACACCAATCCCGAGGCACGCGCCTTTTCGCCGACAGCCCTAAACACCTGTATCAATTGCAGTTACCGCTTCTATTTGGAATACATCAAGGGCTTGCGCGAAAAGGAGGAGTTGGCAGACGAACTCGACAATTCCATCTTCGGAAGCATTTTTCACCGTGCGGCGGAATACCTTTATAAACAATTACGAATTACGAATTGCGAATTAGAGGTGACGGGCGAATATCTTGACGATTTTTTGAAAAATCCGCACAAAATAGATGAATTGGTGCTGCGCGCCTTCAACAAGGAGTATTTCAACGGCAGGGAGGTGCACAAAGAGGATTTCAATGGCGAGCAACTCATCAATTTTCATGTGATTGTGGAGATGATGAAGCGGTTGATACGCTTCGACCGGCAGCGTACTCCGTTCACAATCAGAGGGTTGGAGTTGCGCATAGATGCGGAATATGCACTGCCCGACCGCGATGTTGCGCTGAAAATCGGCGGCATCATCGACCGCTTAGACAGGAAAGACGGCAGCCTCTACATCATCGACTACAAAACGGGCGGCAATGCCAAGGATTGTAAGACCATCGACGACCTTTTTGTGCAAAAAAACAACCGCGCGGCGCATATTTTTCAGACATTTGTGTATGCCTCCGCGCTCATCCGGCAGACGAAAACGCAGATGCCCGTTGTGCCGCAGTTGCTCTACATCCGGCAGGCTCACAAGGAGGATTATTCGCCCACCGTGCTCCTCGAAAAGGTGCCAATCGCCGATTTTCACGATTTGCAGGCGCAATTCAACCCGCTGTTGCTCAATGAGATAGATGATTTATTTAACCCCGACATTCCGTTTACGCAGACGGGCATCGCTCAGAATTGTGAATATTGCGCCTTTAAGGAGTTGTGCAACAGATAAATTCAGGCAACCTCAATTAATTTGGTATTCAGCAATGCAAGTTCGTTGCGGATGCGCCGGAGGCGGTCTATGATGTCGCTTTTTTGGACTTGGACAGTGCGATTTTTGCCGAGTTTTTTCTTGGTGCCCGCCAAAGTCATCCCCTGGTCTTTCACCAGATGATGCACGGTGCGGATTTCGTCGATGTCTGCTTGGCGGTATTGACGGATGCCTTTTGTGGAGCGTTCGGGGTGGATGTTCGGAAATTCTTTTTCCCAATAGCGCAAGGTCGATTCCTCAACCTCGAACATCTCGGCAACCTCCTTGATGGAATAAAATACTTTTTTCGTCTGAAATTTCATTGTCCAAAAAATGTATTATTTATCTGTTTTCCGAGTCAAAGAGCATCTGTTCGTATTCTTTTGGGGTCAAATTCATGAAGAAATATTTCGCGGGGTTGTCGTGTCTTGAGTTTACAATCACTTCGTAGTGGACGTGAGAGCCGGTTGCCGTGCCCGTAGAGCCTACTGTGGCGATGGTTGCGCCGCGCTCCACTTTTTGTCCGGAGCGCACGTTCAACTCGCGACAGTGTCCGTAGCGCGTTTTGAAGCCAAAGCCGTGGTCGATGACAACGGTGTTGCCATAGCCATCTGCCCAGCCTGCCGATTCAATCACACCGCCACCGGTAGCCTGAATAGGCGTGCCCGAAACGGCATTCAAATCAACGCCCGTGTGGGCGCGCCGGTCGCCGAAAATAGGGTGCACACGCAGCCCAAAGCCCGACCCGATGCCCTTGCAATATTGGGGCGACAGCGGCATGATGCTGGGCATATTCTTGACGCGGTCTTCTTTCGTCTTCACCATATTCGCTATAGCGTCATACGAATTGGACTGCACAGCCAACTGCTTGGTCATCATATCCAACTTTGCCGTCGTGGAAATGACCAAATCGGCATTGCTCATCGTCAGCAAATGCTCGTAGCGATTGGTTCCCCCAAACCCCGGCTTGCGGATAGACGACGGAATCGGCTCGGCATTGAACATGCTGCGATACAAATTGTCGTCGCGGTCTTCCAATTCAGACAAAACTTGCTCATCCTGGTCTATCCGTTTCGACAGCACTTCATATTGTGTCAGCAAAAGTTTATTTTCTTTTTTTAACCTTTGTTCCATCGGAGAATCGAACGCATAGTCCGCCGCGCCGTATAAACTGCCGCCGATGATGATACCAACAAATAAATGCCGAACGACAGCCATAACTCGCTGTCTGGCAGTACGTTGCACTCGGTCGTAACTGAGTGTTTCGGGGTTGAATTCATAAAATTTTCTACTCATTTCCTTAAATTTCTAATTAAACTTGCTGCAAATATAATACATTTATCCCAACTTCGCAAATAATTTAATTTTTTTTATGATATGGTGGATTCAACTTCTAAGTGCGACAAAAAGTTCTACAAAGATAGATAAAAAACTTCAGTTGGAGACTTAAAGCCGAGTTTTTCTCTTGGACGGCTATTTATCTTCTTCTGTATCAGTTTAATATAATCGTATGAGTAGTTATCAAAATCCGTTCCTTTTGGGATATATTGGCGGATTAAGCCGTTAGTATTTTCGTTTTGTCCGCGCTCATAAGAGGAGTAAGCGTGAGCAAAAAAGAATTTCAAGTTGAGTTTTTCGGCGATATATTCGTGCTCTGCGAACTCGGTTCCATTGTCGGCGGTGATGGAGTGGGTGTGTTTTTTGTAAGCCACCAGCAGTTTGTGTACGACTTTTGCCAGCGGGAGGGCAGATTTTCCTTCGGGTAATTTTTCCATCATCAAGAAGCCCGTGAGCCTTTCGGTGAGGGTAAGGATAGCCCCTTTGCCGTCTTTTCCGATAATTGTATCTATTTCCCAGTCGCCGAACCGTTCTCTGTTGTTGATTATATCGG
>BNTT01000013.1 GCA_025996815.1 Bacteroidia bacterium | reverse complement strand
GCAACTCAAACTCTTGTGATAGTGCCAAAGAGGACATGCCTTTCTTTTTTGTGCTGATTTTAAAGACAATATGAAATGCGAGCAGCAATGAAAATTTCAGTTTGTCAAACATCGTTCCTGCCGTTGGACTCTCATCGTATTTGCATCTGTTACAACGGCGAGAATAAGGTTGTTTGCCCCTGCAAAATGTCGTGTTACCACATTTTTTGCACTGGTAGCCATCTTCCCACTTGATGGCAGACAAGTATTGATAACAATCTGTATCCGTTGGAAACTGTCTGTAAAAATTGATTGAGTTCACTCCCATAAATTTTATCCTTTCTTCCATGCTACAAAGGTAGCAAATTATTGGGGCGACCTAAACGCCTATACCAATTAATATTTTATAATTCTAAATTTTCTGTTTCATTGTTTATATTTTTATCTCAGGGGACAAAGGTATGAATTTATTTTGAAATTGTGCAAATAATTTTGAAGATTTTTTTGCAAATTGCAGAAAAAAGCATTCAAAAACGTTTGGTGGATTAAAAAATATGTCGTACCTTTGCAGTACCATTGAGCGATTAGTAGTGGTCTGTTTGCCGGCTCGAATCCGGAATCGTTCACGGGGGTAGAAGGGCGAAATGCCCACGTCCTCCACCAGCCCTAACAGAGCAATATCTGTTAAAGTAGAAGGGATACATTGCGTGTCCCTTTTATTTGTGTTTTTTCGCAGTTACTAATTGAACTTACCGTTATTCAAAAAATAATGGTACCTTTGCAGTGTTATTTAATGATGAATAAATATGAAAACGAAAGAAAATATGGTCGTAGCAGGAGAGTATGACGATGTTCAGGATTTCATTGTTGAACGAAGTGTACGAGGAATACTGTAAATTGGCAAAAAAAGTGATGAAATTTTTTGTACCTTTGCAGCGATTATTTTAAATTAAAGAAATGGCAAAAAAGATTTCTGATACGACTGCTAAGGACGACGACGAGGGGATTATCCCCGCCCTTCAAACGTTTTTCAAGAGCAGCACCACACAGTACATCGCCGGATTGACTATCATGGTGTTTGTTATCTACACCGGCACTGCGATGGTGTCGTACCTCTTCACCGGTGCCGCCGACCAAAGTCAGGTGGAAGGGCTGTCGCTGTTTGCAAGTGGGCGATTTGGCGGCATCGACAACTGGACGGGTGCGCGTGGTGCCATTCTCAGCCACCTTTTGATGAATAAATGGTTTGGCATATCCAACTTTTTTCTGCTGCTTTTCCTGATTTTTCTGTCGCTGCGCCTGATGAAAGCGCGGTATTTTCATCTCTTTCGCGACTTTGTGATTTGCAGCGCGCTGACCATTTGGACATCCGTCGCCCTCACGTTTTTCTTCGGCAGACTGTTCCACGACACCGTTTTTCCCATCGGCGGTGCGCACGGCATCGTCATGAAAAACTGGTTAGAGTTCAATTTAGGCATCCCCGGCACGTTTCTTTTCCTGCTACTCACTTTAATCATAGTCCTCACCCTGATTTCGTCGAAAACAATCCCATTCCTGATGCGGCTGACGGCGAAAAAGGAAAAGTCCGAGGAGGAGGACAATGACAAAAACGAAGATGACCTCGACCGGCAGTCCTCCGAGCCTAAGAAGAAACATTGGTGGCAGAGGACACCAAAAGGGGATGACGATGAAGACGATGAGGATGCCCCCGAAGAATTGCTCGACCACAAGCCGAAAGTGCTGACGGTGCCCAGTATCGACACTGAAACAACATTTGTGCCGAAAACAAATCTCGATGATTTTGAAGTTAAAATTGCAACCGGCGATGAGGAAGAAACCATTGTACCAACGACGATACCAATAACGACGACGGCAAAACTCCCCGACAGCGACAAAGAGAGCGAAGAATTGCTGAGAGAATTGGGCCCTTTCGACCCCACGGCGGACTTGTCGCACTACCAATTCCCCCTGCTGGACTTCCTGAAACGCTACGATTCCAACGACACGGTCGTTAATATGGAAGAACAGAACGAAAACAAAAATCGCATCATCACCACGCTGGGGCATTACAGCATCCCCATCAAGAGCATCACGGCAACGGTGGGACCCACCATCACGCTCTACGAAATAGTGCCCGAAGACGGCATCAAAATTTCAAAAATCAAAAATCTGGAAGACGATATTGCGATGAGCCTGCGCGCCACGGGCATCCGTATCATTGCCCCCATGCCCGGCAAGGGCACGATTGGGATTGAGGTGCCCAACAAGGATGCGAAAATCGTGTCGATGTATTCCATCCTCGCGTCCAAAAAATATCAGGAAAGTCATTTTGAACTGCCGATTGCGCTGGGCAAAACCATTACCAATGAGGTGTTTATGGTAGATTTGGCAAAGATGCCGCACCTGCTGGTGGCGGGTGCCACGGGGCAGGGCAAATCGGTCGGGCTGAACGCCGCCATCACGTCGCTGCTATATAAGAAGCATCCGGCGGAGTTGAAATTTGTGCTCGTCGACCCCAAAATGGTCGAGTTCAGCATCTATTCCGCGATTGAAAAGCATTTTCTGGCGACCCTCCCCGATGCCGAAAAAGCCATCATCACAGACTTCACAAAGGTGATTGCCACGCTCAATTCGCTGACCACCGAGATGGACGACCGCTACAAACTGCTGGAAAAAGCCGGCTCGCGCAACGTGAAGGAATACAACGAGAAATTCATCAACCGCCGCCTCAACCCGATGAAAGGGCACCGCTTTATGCCCTATATCGTGGTGATTATCGACGAGTTTGGCGATTTGATTATGACGGCGGGCAAGGAAATTGAGTTGCCCATTGCCCGCATTGCCCAGAAGGCGCGTGCGGTGGGGATGCACATGATTATTGCGACGCAACGCCCCACCACGAACATCATCACGGGCACGATAAAGGCGAATTTCCCCGCGCGGGTGGCGTTTCGTGTAACCTCGGCGATTGATTCGCGCACCATTTTGGACAGCGGCGGTGCCAACCAGCTGATTGGACGCGGCGACCTGCTCTTTTCGCAGGGCAGCGACCTCACGCGCGTGCAATGCGCCTTTGTGGACACGCCCGAAGTGGAAAAAATATCCCAATTCATCGGCAGCCAGCAGGGCTATCCAACGACCTACCAGTTGCCCGAGCCTGTTCTCGAAAGCGGCAGTGGTGGCAGTGGTGGCATCGGCTCAGCAGAAAGCGGTGCCGCAGGCATCGACGACCTCGACCCGATGTTTGAAGAAAGTGCCCGCCTGATTGTCATCCACCAGCAAGGCTCCACATCGCTCATCCAGCGCAAATTCGCCATCGGCTACAACCGCGCCGGACGCATCATGGATAACTTGGAAAAAGCCGGCATCGTGGGTCCCACCCAAGGCAGCAAGCCCCGTGAGGTCTATATTCAGGATGAAGCAGGGCTGGAGCGGATTCTTCAGAGCATGAAATAATAGAACAACGAAAAAATACAAAAAAGATGACAAAAATAATGAGAGAAAACGCTTTGCGTTACCATTCGGAAGGAAAACCGGGGAAGATTGAGGTCGTCCCGACTAAACCACACAGTACCCAACACGACTTGGCTTTGGCGTATTCGCCGGGCGTTGCCTACCCGTGTTTGGAAATAGAGGAAAATCCGGAAACCGCCTACGACTACACCGGCAAGGGCAATCTGGTGGGCGTGATTTCCAACGGCACAGCCGTTTTGGGGCTGGGCAACATCGGTGCGCTCGCCGGCAAGCCCGTGATGGAAGGTAAAGGATTGCTGTTCAAGGTGTTTGCGGGCATTGATGTGTTCGACATTGAGGTGGATGCGCCCGACCCCGAAGCGTTCATTCAGGCGGTGAAAGCCATCGCGCCGACCTTTGGCGGCATCAATTTGGAAGACATCAAGGCACCCGAATGTTTTGAAATCGAAAACCGCCTGAAAGCCGAGTTGGACATCCCCATTATGCACGACGACCAGCACGGAACGGCGATTATCTCGGCAGCCGGACTGCTCAACGCGCTGGAATTGACCGGCAAGAAGATTTCGGACGTGCAAATCGTGGTCAATGGAGCGGGAGCCGCCGCCAGCAGTTGCACCCGCCTGTACCTCGCGCTGGGTGCGAAAAAAGAAAATATCGTGATGTGCGACAGCAAGGGCGTGATTCGTGCCGACCGCCCGAAACTCATCCCCGAAAAAGCCGATTTCGCCACGAAACGTCCGCTCAACACCTTGGAGGAAGCCCTTGTGGGTGCAGATGTATTTTTGGGCTTGTCCGTTGCCGACATTCTCACCACGGAAATGATAAAGACGATGGCGCATGACCCGATTGTGTTTGCGCTGGCAAATCCCAATCCTGAGATAGCCTACGACGCAGCCATTGCCTCGCGCAAGGACATCATTTTTGCGACCGGACGCTCCGACCATCCGAATCAGGTGAACAATGTGCTGGGTTTCCCCTACATTTTTCGCGGCGCCTTGGACACGCGAGCCACCGCCATCAACGAGGCGATGAAACTTGCCGCGGTGAAAGCCATCGCCTCCGTAACGAAACTGCCTGTGCCAAAGGAAGTTAAGGAAGCCTACGGGCTGTCGGAATTGGCATTCGGACGCGACTACATCATCCCCAAGCCGGTGGATAAGCGCTTGCTGACGGCGGTGTCTGTTGCCGTAGCCCGCGCCGCGATAGAATCCGGAGTTGCCCGCAAAAAAATCACCGATTGGGCGGCTTATGAAGCCCATTTGAAGACAATAAAATAATAATGCTGTTATGTCAAAAATTCTAATTATCGGCGCGGGCGGCGTGGGGACGGTGGTCGCTCACAAGGTCGCCCAAAATCATTCCGTCTTCGGCGAAATTATGCTGGCAAGTCGGACGAAATCCAAGTGTGATGCCCTCGCGGAGGCTATCGGCACGAAGTATGGCAACCGGAAAATCCAAACGGCTCAGGTCGATGCCGACAATGTGGCGGAGTTGGTGCGGCTGTTTCGCGGTTTTCAACCCGAACTGGTGCTCAACGTGGCTCTGCCCTATCAGGATTTGACGATTATGGATGCGTGCCTCGAAGCGGGCGTAAACTATTTAGACACAGCCAATTATGAGCCGAAGGACGAAACCCGATTTGAATATTCGTGGCAGTGGGCTTATCAGGACAGGTTCAAAAAAGCGGGGCTGACGGCTATTCTGGGGTGCGGTTTCGACCCGGGTGTGACGAGTGTTTTCACGGCATACGCGGCGAAGCACCATTTCAGCCGTATGGACGAACTCGACATCGTGGATTGCAATGCAGGCGACCACGGCAAGGCTTTCGCCACGAATTTCAACCCCGAAATCAACATCCGCGAAGTAACCCAAAAAGGGAAGTATTGGGAAAACGGCAAGTGGGTCGTGACCGAGCCGCACGCCATTCATAAACCGCTGAACTACCCCAACATAGGTGCGAAAGAATCGTATGTTATCTACCACGAGGAACTCGAATCATTGGTGAAAAACTACCCCAGCCTCAAGCGCGCCCGCTTCTGGATGACGTTTGGGCAGGAATATCTGACCCACCTGCGCGTGATTCAAAACATCGGCATGGCGCGCATCGACCCGATTATATACAATGGTGTGGAAATCGTGCCGATACAGTTCCTGAAAGCCGTGCTCCCCGACCCGGGCGAACTCGGCGAAAACTACACGGGCGAAACCAGCATCGGCTGCCGCATCAAGGGCATCGACAAAACCGGCAATGACCAGACCTATTATATATACAACAACTGCCGGCATCAGGATGCCTACCGCGAGACCGGCGCACAGGGCGTGAGCTACACCACGGGCGTGCCGGCGATGATTGGCGCGATGATGTTTATGCAGGGGCTGTGGCGCGAGGCGGGCGTTTTCAACGTCGAGCAGTTCGACCCCGACCCGTTCATGGAGCAACTCAACAAGC
The DNA here is from genome assembly GCA_025996815.1 of Bacteroidia bacterium. Taxonomy (GTDB): domain Bacteria; phylum Bacteroidota; class Bacteroidia; order Bacteroidales; family Azobacteroidaceae; genus Azobacteroides. The sequence goes on along the minus strand of BNTT01000013.1, from coordinate 31,958 downwards.
AGGGGCTGCCGTGGCACGAAATCCTGAATGCTGATTTGGAGGTGTGAAATCTATGCACAGGCTGCGGAAACGGATGTTGAAATAGTCCCTTGGGGGTAGATGTCCTGGTATAACCCTACAGCGAAAGCACCAGGCGAAAGCCCAGACTATCATAGGCGGCTGTTGGGCGGTTGATGCCGCGCGATGACACGCGGCAGTACTTCGCACCTTCGTCCTTGGCACCGCCGCGATTCACACGCCGCTCATATCGACCCTCTGTATCACCCACAGGATTGGTCTGCGCATCGCCACTATAGTGGTCGTACCAATCGCTGCACCATTCCCATACATTGCCGGTCATATCGTGAATACCCAACTCGTTAGGACGTTTCTTGCCTACGGCGTGGGTGCCCTCGCCTAAGACGTATGCGTTTTCATAGTACCAAGCCACATCGTTGAGCGTATTGCTGCCGCTATACTTATAGCCCTTGCTTTTGTTGCCGCCACGCGCTGCATATTCCCACTCTGCCTCGGTGGGCAAACGGTATGTCTTGCCCGTTTGCAGATTGAGCTTGTCCAAAAAGGCTTGTACATCACTCCAACTTACACGCTCCACCGGCAAATCGTCGCCCTTAAAAAGACTTGGATTGTCGCCCATAACATCCTGCCACAGTTTTTGTGTAACCTCATACTTGCCGATGGCATAACTGCTCAACGTAACTTCATGCGCCGGTTGCTCATCGGAGTCGGCATCGCTGACCTGCTCGGCGGTGGCTCCCATCGTGAACGTGCCGCCCGCTACGGTTACCATTGCCAAACTATCCACGACTTCCGGGTCGTCTTCGCTGCAAGAGGTGAACACTGCGCTTGCCGTGGTGAGCAGCAAGCAAAAAGACAAAATGATTTTTTTTGTTTTCATCCTGCAAAGGTACAACTTTTTTTACTATCTATGAAGAAATTACGGCGTAAGCCAAAAGGGCAAACGCCTTATATATCAAAATTTCTTTTTTGGAAAACTTTTCGACATTTTCAAAATTTTAATTTGCTCTGTTTCTTGCAATTATAGATTTTTTTGGAAAACTTGCTGAAATTTATTTATAAAAAGTTGCTCCTTTTTGAACAACCTTATGAAAAATTTCTTACCTTTGCACTCTCAAAAAAATGTAAGTTAAGATGATTCATACAGTTGTAAAAAGAGACGGGCGCGTGGTGGGCTACAATGATGAGAAGATTGGGACTGCCATTCGCAAAGCCATGTTGCAGACCGAGGCGGGCGAAGATTCGTTCCTTGTGAGGCAGATAACCGACCGGATTGGATTCTACGGGAAGGAGCAGATGACCGTGGAGGAAATTCAGGATATGGTGGAGATGGAACTGATGAACAGCCCGCGCAAGGAGGTTGCCAAGAAATACATCGCCTACCGCGACCAGCGCAGCATCGCCCGCAAATCGAAGACGCGGGATATGTTTCTGGAAATTATCGAAACGAAATCGAACGACATCACCCGCGAAAATGCCAATATGAACGCCGACACGCCCGCCGGGATGATGATGAAATTTGCCAGCGAAACCACCAAGCCGTTTGTGAACGACTATCTGCTGACCACCGAAGTGAAGGAAGCCGTGCGGCAAAACTATATCCACATCCACGACAAGGATTATTACCCGACGAAAAGCCTTACCTGCGTGCAACACCCTCTGGATAAGATACTTGCAAACGGATTTTATGCCGGTCACAGCGAATCGCGCCCCGCCAAGCGCATCGAAACGGCGAGTATGCTGGGCTGTATCTCGCTCGAAACGGCGCAAAACGAGATGCACGGCGGGCAGTCCATTCCGGCTTTCGATTTCTACCTCGCACCGTTTGTGAGGCGCACTTTTGTTGAAGAATTGAAATATGTGGGGCAACTCAACGGTGCCAATTACGAAAAACTTTACGAGGCACCCGTCGGCGACTACCTGCACCGCGAGTTGGAGGGCTTGAAAGGCGATGAGCGCGTGTTGCAACACGCTATGAATCGCACCGTGAGCCGCGTGCACCAGGCGATGGAGGCATTTATTCACAATATGAACACCATCCACTCCCGCGGGGGCAATCAGGTGGTGTTCAGTTCGATAAACTACGGCACAGACACGAGTGCCGAGGGGCGGTGCGTGATGCGCGAACTGCTGCTCAGCACAGACGAAGGCGTGGGGAACGGCACGACGGCGATTTTCCCCATCCAGATATGGAAAAAGAAACGCGGCGTGAGCTATTTGCCCGACGACCGCAATTATGACCTCTACACATTGGCGTGCAAAGTGAGTGCCCGCCGCTTCTTCCCCAACTTCCTGAACTTGGATGCCACATTCAATCAGCACGAAGAGTGGAAAGCCGACGACCCGCAACGCTTTAATTACGAGGTTGCCACGATGGGTTGCCGCACCCGCGTGTTTGAAAACCGGTTTGGCAAAAAAACGTCCATCGGCAGGGGCAATCTCTCGTTTTCGACCCTGAATCTGGTGCGCATCGCGATTGAATGCCGGCAGATAATTGATGAGCCGGAACGCATCACGGCATTTTTCCGAAAATTGGATAACATATTGGATTTGGTTGCCTTGCAACTCCACAAGCGGTATGAATTTCAAAAGACCGCCCTGGCGAAGCAATTCCCCCTGCTGATGTCGGTGCTGTGGGAGGGCTGCGACAGCCTCAAGCCCGACGACACCATCGAGAACGTCATCAATCAGGGCACACTCGGCATCGGCTTCATCGGCTTGGCGGAGGCTCTCGTGGCGTTGAAAGGGAAACATCACGGCGAAGACGAACTCTCGCAGGCATTGGGACTGCAAATCGTAAACCATATTCGCAACCGCATCACGGAGTTTTGCGACACATATAAGCACAATTACAGTGTGCTGGCTACCCCTGCCGAGGGGCTTGCCGGTCGCTTCACCCGCTACGACCGCAAAACTTTTGGCTACCTGGAGGGCATCACCGACCGCGACTATTACACCAATTCCAACCACGTGCCGGTCTATTACAAGTGCAGTGCCCACCACAAGGCGAAAATCGAAGCCCCCTACCACGACCTCACGCGCGGCGGACACATCTTTTACGTCGAAATCGACGGCGATGCCACCCACAACCCCGAAGCCATCATGACCGTAGTCGATTTGATGGACAAACACAATATGGGCTACGCCTCGGTCAATCACAACCGCAACCGCTGCATGGACTGCGGCTACGAAAACGCCACCTCGCAACTCAGCGAATGCCCCAAATGCGGCAGCAACCACATCGACCGCCTGCAACGCATCACAGGCTATCTGGTGGGCACCACCGACCGCTGGAACAGTGCCAAATTGGCAGAACTTAACGACCGCGTAGTCCATGAATAGCACCGTTTCCATCCTCGACATCGTGGAAGACACCACCGTGGACGGTCCCGGCTTTCGCACCACCATCTACGCCGCAGGCTGTCCCCGCCGTTGCCCCGGTTGCCACAACCCGCAGTCGTGGGAAATCGCCAACGGCAAGCCACGCTCCATCGACACCATCATGGACAGGATTAAGCAGGCAGAATTTTCCAACGTAACCTTCTCCGGCGGCGACCCCCTGCTGCAAGTGGAGGCGTTCACCGAACTCGCCCGGCGCATCCGCCGGGAAACCGGCAAAACGATTTGGTGCTACACCGGCTATTTGCACGAAGAAATTGCGGCGACGCCCAAGCTGGCGCAGATACTGCCCTTTGTGGATGTGCTGGTGGACGGTCCGTATATGGAAAACCTCCGCGACGAATCGCTGTGCTTCAGGGGGAGTAGCAATCAGCGAATAATAGACCTCAATTCAAAAAAAAATACTACCTTTGCAGTTCAAAAACATACGACAGAATATGAACAATACGCTGACAACAACAGATTTCAAGTTTCAGACACAGACCAATGTCTATCACGGCAAGGTGCGTGATGTGTATTCCATTGGGCAAGACACGCTGGTGATGATTGCGACAGACCGCATCTCGGCTTTCGACGTGATTTTGCCGCAGGGCATTCCCTATAAAGGGCAGGTACTCAATCAGATAGCCGCCAAATTTTTGGATGCCACCGCCGACATTGTGCCCAATTGGAAACGGGCTACCCCCGACCCGATGGTTACGGTGGGCATACGCTGCGAGGCGTTTAAGGTGGAAATGGTTATTCGCGGCTACCTCACCGGCAGCGCGTGGCGCGAATACAAAACCGGCGTGCGCACCCTCTGCGGCATCGCTTTGCCCGACGGGATGCGCGAAAATGAAAAATTTCCGACACCCATCGTCACGCCAACCACCAAAGCCGATGCCGGGCACGACGAAAACATCTCCAAAGCGGAAATCATCGCACAGGGGCTTGTGAGCAAGGACGACTACGAGCAATTGGAACGCTATACGCAGGCTTTGTTCCAACGGGGCACCGAAATAGCCGCTCAAAAGGGCTTAATCCTCGTGGACACCAAGTACGAATTTGGCAAAAAAGACGGCAAAATCTACCTGATTGACGAAATTCACACCCCCGATTCGTCGCGCTACTTTTACTCCGAAGGCTACCTGCAACGCTTTGAAAGAGGCGAAGAACAAAAGCAACTATCCAAAGAATTTGTGCGTAAATGGCTGATGGACAACGGCTTCCAAGGCAAAACCGGACAAAAAGTGCCGGAAATGACACCCGCCTATTGCGAAAGCGTGTCGGAACGCTACATCGAACTGTTTGAAAAAATCACGGGCGAAAAATTCGTCAAGGCAGCCGCCGACGATGTTGCCGACCGCATCAAAAAGAACGTGGAGGCGTATCTAAAATGAAAGATTTATATGGACTGATTGGTTTTCCGCTGACGCACTCCTTCTCGAAGGGGTATTTCAACGATAAGTTTGCGGCTGAAAATATTGATGCCGAGTATGTCAATTTTGAAATTCCCACGATTAAAGACTTTAAAGAGGTGATTAAAAACAACCCGAATTTGAAGGGGCTGAACGTTACGATTCCGTATAAAGAGCAGGTCATCCCGTTTCTGAATGGCGTGGACAGCGATGCCAAGGCGATTGGAGCCGTCAATGTGATTAAATTTAACCGCACGAAGGGCAAACTCAAATTGATTGGCTACAATTCAGACATCACCGGCTTCAAAGAGTCCATCGCGGCAAATATCGAGGCGGGCAACCATCAAAAAGCCCTGATTTTGGGCACCGGAGGGGCAGCAAAAGCCGTTTTTCAGGGATTGAAACAGTTGGGGGTCACCTCCACTTTTGTGTCACGAGAAAAAGCACCCTGCCATTGCGGGCTTTCCCCACAAATCCCTCTGACTTACAGCGATTTAACCCCCGAAGTGATGACCGCCTACACCGTCGTTGTCAATTGCACGCCGGTCGGAATGTGGCCCCACGTGGACGAATGCCCCAACATCCCTTACAACTTGCTGACAGACAGGCACTTACTCTACGATTTGCTTTACAATCCCAACGAAACGCTCTTTATGAAGCACGGCTTGGAGCACGGAGCCACCGTCCAAAACGGCTTGGAGATGCTGCTGTTGCAAGCCTTCACAGGCTGGCAGATTTGGCAGAAATGAAAAAAATCCGTACCTTTGCACAATGAAAAAAAATGAAAGTGCACCTGTCACACTGGGGACGGAAAGCATCGGAAAACTCTTGAAGCAGTATGCCATACCGGCGATTATTGCGATGACTGCCTCCTCGCTCTACAATATCACCGACAGTATTTTTATCGGTCACGGCGTTGGTCCGCTCGCCTTGTCGGGCTTGGCGATTACCTTTCCGCTGATGAATCTTGCTGCCGCTTTTGGCTCTCTGGTGGGCGTGGGTGCCTCCACGCTGCTCTCTATTCGGATGGGGCAAAAGGACTATGAAACCGCCAACCACATTCTGGGCAATGTTTTCTCGCTCAATCTCATCATGGGGGTGCTCATTTCGCTTATCACCATCCCTTTTCTTGAGCCGATTCTGCTCTTTTTTGGTGCCAGCCCCGCAACGCTGCACTATTCCTACGACTTTATGTTCGTCATCCTTTTGGGGAATGTATTCACGCACATGTACTTCGGACTCAACGCTTTACTGCGCTCGGCGGGCAATCCGCAGCGGGCGATGGTGGCGACGATTTATACCGTGCTCATCAATATAGTGCTCAATCCGCTGTTCATTTTCGGCTTCGGGTGGGGCATTCGGGGGGCTGCCATTGCTACCATCATCTCGCAGGCGATTGTGCTCGGATGGTTGGTTCATACGTTCAACGATAAAAACTACTTTATCCATTGGAAGCGAGGCATTTACAAACTGAAACGGCAGATTGTTTCCGACTCGTTTGCTATCGGGATGGCTCCTTTTTTGATGAACGCCGCGGGTTGCCTGATTGTCATTATCGTCAATCAGCAGTTGCTCAAGCACGGCGGCGACTTGGCGGTGGGTGCTTATGGCATCGTCGTTCGGGTGGCGTTCCTCTTCATCATGATTGTGATGGGGCTGAATCAGGGGATGCAACCCATCGCGGGCTACAACTATGGTGCCAAGCTCTACGACCGCGTGACGGAGGTGCTGAAAAAGTCGATTTTCTACGCCACGCTGATTATGACCGCCGGCACAGTCCTTGTAGAACTCTTTCCGCACGCCGTAGCCTCTATTTTCACGACCGAAGAAAATCTGGTGAACATCGCCGTTACAGGCTTGCGCTGGGTGTTCGCCATTTACCCGCTCATCGGCTTTCAAATGGTCTGTTCGGCATTTTTCCAAAGCATCGGCAAGCCGAAAAAGTCAATCATCCTGGCAATGTCACGCCAAGTGCTCATCCTCATACCCATACTGTTGATACTCCCCAACTATCTGGGAGTAACGGGAGTATGGGAAAGCATGTTCATCTCCGATGCCTTCTCGGTGGTGCTGGCGGGGGTATTGCTTTGGACGGAATTTAGAACGCATAAAAATTAAAAATTTTGATAATCTATCGGTTATAAATCCGTATCAAAATCAAACAAGTTCAGAAACATCTCTTTGATAGCATCGCGCTGTGCTTCAGTATCTTTATTTACCCTGTTTACAAGCACATAAGAGCTTAATTCAGGCAAAATGTAATGAGCAAAAGTTTCACGTCCTATCAATCTGTCAATAACGTAGGAGTATATTCTATAGCGTTGATTTCTATTTTCTCCCTCAATCTTATTATGTTGTGCATCTACCGAACATGAGCCATTGACGGCAAACGAGGCATCGGGGTATTTTTCTGACAAAATCTTGAATATGGCAAAGCAGGTGATAAAAATCCGATGAGCATCCTGCTGATGGGTTAATACGCTATATTTGTCGTCCAGATATTTGTGAATAGCCGCATAATATTTGACCGTAAATGTATTGTTTTCATACAATTCAGCCCGAACGATATACTTCAATTTTTTGTCGGTGAAAAATTTGTATATCTCCGCAAACAAAAAATCATCACTTCGTGTAGGTGATGATTTTTGCACAAACTGCACCTTGTAAGGCTCGCTGTCGAACTTCATGGGAATAAGTATTTGTCCGGTTTGTGATGACAAAACATTCCTTCCGTCACTTCAATCCATTCGCCTGTAAAGCTGGACAATGGTCTGGGCTTCCGTTCGCTACGTGTTTCCCAGCCCTTGCGTATGCTTTTGGGCGGGATTCTTTTGTTTTTTGTTACTGCTTCCATAATTTCAATGTTTTTATTTCGGCTACAAAGGTAGTTATTATTTTTGTATTTTCTATACTTCAAAATTTTTTCGTACCTTTGCGCCGTTAGTTTCAATTATGAAAAAAATAACAGATGAAGGAAGTGACCATTATTACTATTGGGCGACAGTTGGGGAGTGGCGGCAAGATGATTGGCGGGCTGCTCTCGGAACGTTTGGGCATTCCTTGCTACGACAAGGAGTTAATCGAACTCGCGGCTGCGGAGAGCGGCTTGGGCAAGGAATTTTTCGAGAAAATCGACGAAAAGAGTAGCCACAGTTTTCTTGGCAACCTCTTTGGCTTCCGCTCCGGCTTTATGGGCGACAATTCGGGCAATTACCTGTCCAACGAAATGCTGTTTAAGATACAAAGCGATGTCATCCGCGATTTAGCCGAAGAATCCGGCATCTTCGTCGGTCGCTGTGCCGACTATATCCTGCGCACCCACCCACACTGCCTCAAGATTTTCATCACCGCCAACACCGAAGACCGCCTCAGCCGCCTCAGCCGCGACCACGGCATCTCCAAAGAAAAAGCGGAGGCTCTCATCGAAGAAATCGACCGGAAACGCGCCGCCTATTACAACTATTTCAGCAACAAAACGTGGGGAATGGCAGCCTCCTACGACCTCTGCATCAACTCCTCCGTGTTCAGCGAAGAGGATATTATTGGCATCATTATCAAGCAGTTAGGGGTGAAATAGCGGGAACTGCTATACATCTTTCAAAACTCCCAGCGGATAGGCGGGAAACAAGTTGTCTACCATCCACTTGTTGGCTTGGTCGGCACTCATTTTCCAGCCTGCCGTGCAGGTGGCTACAACTTCAACGATGGACGTGCCCTTGCCCGCCATCGCGTTTTCAAACGCCTTGGTGAGCATTTTTTTTGTCCTTTTGACGGCAGCCACGGTGTGCACCGCTTCGCGCGTGACTAAGCAGGTGCCTTCCAGCGGCACTAATATGTCGGTGATTTTCAGCGGATAGCCGTTCAATGCCACGTTGCGACCGTAGGGGCAAGTGGCGGTTTTCATATCCACGATGGTCGTGGGCGACATTTGCCCGCCGGTCATTCCGTAAATCGCGTTGTTGATGTAGATGATGGCGATGTTTTCGCCGCGATTGCAGGCGTGGATAGTTTCTGCCGTGCCTATCGCCGCCAAATCGCCGTCGCCTTGGTAGGTAAAGACCATTTTGTCGGTATTGAGCCGTTTGACAGCCGTTGCCACCGCCGGCGCACGCCCGTGAGGGGCTTCAATCCAGTCGATGTCCACATAGTTGTAGGCAAAAACGGCGCAACCGACCGGCGCGATGCCGATGGTCTTCTCTGCCAATCCCATCTCGTCGATGATGCTCGCCACCAAGTTGTGCACCACGCCGTGGGTGCATCCGGGGCAGTAGTGCATCGGGGTGTCGTTGATGAGGCGGGGCTTGCCGTAAACAATATTTTCGGGTTTCTTTATATTTTCCATGACGTTTTTTTTAATGCTTCATACACTTCCTGCGGCGTGGGGATGATGCCCCCCATACGTCCGAAGTGGGCGACGGGAACTTGGCAATCCACCGCCAATTTCACGTCTTCAATCATCTGTCCGGCATTCAATTCCACCGTCAGGATGCCCTTGAGTTTGTTTTTGTAGGTATTCAACCGCTTAGACGGATAGGGATAAAGCGTGATTGGGCGGAAAAGTCCGACCTTGATGCCCTCTTTGCGGGCTATTTCGACCACTTTCTGCGCGATGCGGGCGGCTGCGCCAAATGCCACAATCAGGTAGTCGGCATCGTTGCAGTGCAATTCTTCGTAGCGCACCTCGTTTGCCTCAATCTCCCGATATTTCGCCTGAAAGCGGATATTATATTGCTCCCAGATGGTAGAATCCATCTCCAGCGAGGTGTGAATGTTCGGTTTGCGGTTGGCAGGCTTGCCCAGAGCAGCCCACGGGCACTCCTTGCGAATTTCCGCCTCCGTGCGACGGGGGCGTTGCGGCGGCAAAACCACTTTTTCCATCAACTGCCCAATCATCCCGTCCGACAAAATCATCGCCGGATTGCGGTATTTGAACGCCAAATCGAAACCTATAGCCACGTGGTCAGCCATCTCCTGCGCCGAAGCCGGTGCCAGCGTAATCAGATGATAGTCGCCGTGCCCTCCCCCCTTAACTGTCTGAAAATAGTCGGATTGGCTTGGCTGAATAGTCCCCAAGCCGGGTCCCCCCCGCATCACATTCACAATCAGCGCGGGCAATTCCGTGGCAGCAAGATAAGAAATGCCCTCCTGCTTGAGGCTAATACCCGGACTCGACGACGAGGTCATACACTTCTTGCCGCACCCCGCACCGCCATACACCATATTGATGGCAGCCACCTCACTCTCGGCTTGCAGCACCACCATACCGGTTGTCGTCCACGGCTGCTCGTCCATCAGCGTCTCCATAATCTCCGACTGTGGCGTGATGGGATAGCCAAAATAGCCATCGGCACCGTAGCGAATCGCCGCGAGCGCAATCGCCTCATTGCCTTTCAATAATTTCACTTCTTCAGCCATCACTAATTTTATTTATCCAAACAAGCAACAAAGGTACTACTTTTTTTAGAGAATGGCAAAGGTACGAAAAAGTTATGAATAACAAAATATTTTTTGCTACCTTTGCGGTGAAAATAAATAGATGTATTATGAAACATATTTTTGGTTTTTTAGTGTTACTTTTTTGCCTGACATTTTCTGTTGTGGCACAAAATCGGGTGGAAAATTCACCGCTGTGGATGCGCTATCCAAGTATTTCGCCCGATGGGCAGCACATCGCGTTTTCCTACAAGGGGGATATTTTTACGGTGCCGGCGGGTGGCGGGCAGGCTGTGGCAATCACGATGCACGAGGCGTATGATTATATGCCTGTGTGGTCGCCCGATGGTAAGAAAATCGCTTTTGCGAGCAATCGCTTTGGTAATTTCGATGTCTTTTTGGTGGCTGCCACAGGCGGCACTCCCGAACGGCTGACGACCAATTCTGCCAATGAATCGCCGTATGCGTTCACTCCTGACGGTCGGTTTGTCGTCTTTGGCGCGAAGATTCAGGTGCCGGCGGCGAGTGCGGCATTCCCGTCGAATGTCAATGCCGAACTGTATAAGGTGGCTGCCTCCGGCGGGCGTCCCGAACTCGTTTTGGCGGCTTCGATGGAAGATGTGAGTTTTTCTGCCGATGGAAAAACGCTGCTCTACCACGATAAAAAGGGCAATGAGGACAAGTGGCGCAAGCATCACACGTCGTCTGCTGCCAAAGATATTTGGCAATACGATTTTGCCACACAGCAATTTACGCAACTCATTGACAATGAGAGCGAAGACCGCAATCCGGTGTTCAGCCCCGACAACGCGCAGGTCTATTTCCTGAGCGAGCGTTCCGGCTCGTTCAATGTGTGGGCATTTCCGGTTGCTAATCCTGCGCAAGCCAAGCAGTTAACTACTTTTACGACCAATCCGGTGCGCTTTTTGAGCGTCGCGAAAACCGGCACGCTGTGTTTCGGCTACGACGGCGAAATTTATACGCTGGCTGCCAACGGTAAACCGTCCAAAGTGGCGATTTCCATCACGGAAGAGGCTAAAAAGAACGACCTCGAAACGATTTCAAAGGGTGCCGCGGCACGAGCCGTTTCTGCCGACGGCAAACAGGTGGCAAGCGTGCTGCGCGGCGAGATTTTTGTGTCGTCCACCGACTATAAATACACCAAACGCATCACCAACACGGCGGCGAAGGACGACAGTCCCAACTTTTCGCCCGACGGCAAATCGCTGGTTTATGCCTCTGAACGCACCGGCACGTGGAATTTGTATATCGCCACACCCACACGCAAGGAAGAAACGTATCTGTTCAATGCCACCGTTATCAGGGAAGAGCCGCTATTGCCCTCTGTTGCAACGGAATATATGCACCCGAAATATTCGCCCGATGGCAAAGAAATCGCGTTTATTCAAAACCGCCACCGGCTGATGGTGTATAATATCGCCACAAAAAAAGTGCGTCAGGTGACCGACGGCGCGGGCAATCCAACCACCGAGGGCAACATCAACTACGAATGGTCGCCCGACAGCCGCTGGTTTGCACTCACCTACACGCCCAATCGCCACGACCCCTATTCCGACATCGGTTTGGTGAGTGCGCAGGGCGGTAAAATCACAAATTTGACTAACAGCGGCTACCGTAGCGGCAATCCGAGTTGGGCATTAGGCGGCAACGCAATCCTCTTTCAAACAGAACGTTACGGGATGCGCAACCATGCTTCGTGGGGGTCGCTCAATGATGCTATGCTCGTTTTCCTCAATCAAAAAGCGTTTGACAAATATAGCCTGAGCGAGGATGATTTTAAACTTTTGGAAGAGGTTGAGAAAGAGGCGAAAAAGGCAAAAGAAAAGAAGGTTGAAAGTTCTGCGAAGAAGGGGAGCAAAGACAATAAGGACGGTAAGGACAGCACTATCATCGCTGTTGAATTGACGGGTATTGAAGACCGCATCGTGCGTGTTACGCCCCACTCGTCGGACTTGGGCGATGCTGTGCTGACGAAAGATGGCGACCGCCTCTACTATCTTGCCACGTTTGAAAAAGACCGCGATTTGTGGTCGATAAACACCCGCACCCGCGAAACGAAATTGGAAATCAAGGGCGTTGGTAGCGGTAGTCTGGCGTTGGACAAGGAGGGCAAAAATCTGTTTGTGTTTGGCTCCGACGGCGCACAAAAAATCAAGATTGACGGCAACAAAAAGGAAGCCATCACCATCAAGGCAGAGTTTGAATTAGACAAAGCCGCCGAGCGCGAGTATATGTTCAATCACGCTTGGACACAGGAACTTAGACGCTTCTATGTCGAAGATTTACATCATACGGATTGGGAATTTTACAAGGATATTTATGCCAAATTTTTGCCGCATATCAACAACAATTTTGATTTCTCGGAGATGCTCGGCGAGATGCTCGGCGAACTCAACTCGTCGCACAACGGTGCGCGTTTTCGCCCCGCGTCGCTCTTTCCCAACGGCGATGCAACCGCCCATCTGGGGCTGCTGTTTGCGTGGACGTATGCCAAAGACGGGCTGCTGATTGATGAGGTGCTTGAAAAAGGTCCGTTTGACCGCGCCGAAAGCAAGGTGAAAGCCGGCGATATTTTGGAAGCCATCAACGGCGAAAAAATCCTTGCAGGCACGGATTATTTTCCGCTGTTAAACAAAATTGCCGGACAAAACACGCTGCTGACGTTCTACAACCCCACCACCAAGGTGCGTTGGGACGAGGTGGTCAAACCCATCAAGAATGAGGCAAACACCGATTTGCTTTACCGCCGCTGGGTGAAACAGCGTGAGGCGGACGTGGAACGCCTCTCCGGCGGGCGGTTGGGCTATGTGCATATTCAGAGTATGGGCGACCCAAGTTTTCGCTCCATCTATTCCGACATTTTGGGCAAATTCAACAACAAGGAAGCCATCGTCATCGACACGCGCTTCAACGGCGGCGGGCGGCTGCACGAGGATTTGGAAATCCTGTTCAGCGGTCAGAAATACTTTGAGCAGGTGATTCGCGGCATCGAGAGTTGCGATATGCCCAGCCGCCGCTGGAACAAGCCGTCCATTATGCTCATCGGCGAAGCCAACTATTCCAATGCGCACGGCTCGCCGTGGGTTTATAAGCACGTCGGCATCGGCAAATTGGTGGGAATGCCCGTCGCAGGCACCATGACGACCGTGTCGTGGGAAGTGCTGCAAGACCCGACGATGACTTTCGGCATCCCCATCATCGGCTATCGACGCCCCGACGGCAGTTATTTGGAAAACACGCAGCTTGAGCCTGACGTGAAAGTCGCCAATTCGCCCGACAAATTGGCACAAGGCGAGGATGAGCAGTTGGCGAAAGCGGTGGAGGTGTTGCTGAAGCAATTATAAAGAGGTGGCAATTTGTAATGAACGCGAACGAGAGTTGGTTATTCGGTTGATTCGGGATGACGAAAGTGCTTTTTGTGAGTTGTATGCCCTGTATAAGAACAGGCTCAGTTATTTCACCTTAAAATATGTGAAATCTGCCGAATTTGCGGAGGATGTGTATCAGGATGCCTTCACCGCGATTTGGCAGACTCGGCGGTTTATCAATCCCGACACCCCTTTTTCTACTTACCTCTACACTATTGTGCGCAACCGCATCTTGAATCTCTTGCGGGAGATGAATACTGAAACTCATTTCAAAGAGCAGGTTTTAGCGCAAGTCGTTGATTATGATGATGATACACAAAGCCAAATAGAGGAAAATGATTTGCGCGGCATAATCTCCGAAGCGATGTCGAAACTGACCAACAGGCAGCGCGAGGTTTTTGATATGAGCCGAAACAAAGAAATGTCGCACAAGGAGATTGCTGCGGCGTTGAATATCTCTGTCAATACCGTGCAAGAGCACATTTCCGCTGCATTAAAATCGCTGCAAGGCTATTTAACCCAACATTACGGAGCCTATTCCGGCTTAATTCTCGTCCTTTTCTGTTTAAGATAGTTTAAAATAGTTAAATAAATTTAAATCGAACCAAACATACCCCAGCAAATTCCTTTTCGTGTGTATAATATATAAACGCACGAGAAAACATGCAAACACAACACGACATAAAACATTTGGAAGAACTCTTGCAGCCATCCATGGACAAAACATGGATTGAGGCAGAGAAGTATGCGGCGACCACATTTCAGCAAAAGGTTGAATATCAAGCAGAAGCCGCCGCTTTATTGCGCAAAATCAACCCGAAGAAAGCGGTTTATCTGCATTTCAGGCAGGCAATGTCTATTGCGGCATCTTTGCTCATCCTGATTTCTGCCGGTTTTGGCATCTATAAATATAATTCTATTAGCCCCACGGAGGTTTTGTATTCCGACGTTTCCACATCTTATGGCGAAACAAAGATTGTGACATTGCCCGACGGCACGACTGTTACCTTGAATGCTTGCTCGCACATCAGTTATTTGAACCAATTCGACGGCGGCGAGCGGCGGGTGCGGCTTGAAGGCGAAGCCTATTTTCAGGTTATGCGCAATGAAAAGCAGCCGTTCGTTATCGCTACTAATCAGTTCGAGGTCAATGTTTTAGGCACTGAATTTAATGTGAAAGCCTATCATAACGATGCCATTCATACCATTGATGTGAATAGCGGCAAGGTGCAGGTGGAGATGCCGGAGGCGACGATTCGCTTAGTGGCGGAAGAGCATTTGGCGGTCGATTTGCAGGGCAGCAGTTATAGCAAATATAAAGAGCCACAGGCGGTTGTGGGATGGCGAAAAGGCGAGTTGCATTTCAACAGGGCACCCATCCGCGATGTTGCCAATGAATTGGAGCGGATATATCATTGCACGATTGAATTTGCGCCCGGGCAGGCGTTTGACAATCGCATTTCGGGCGAGCACGCCAATCCCAATTTGGAGGCGGTGTTGCAATCCATAGAGATTGCGTCCGGCATTCATTACAAATTGGAACAACACAAAGTGTTGCTATACAAATAGATAGAGTTAAACACGATTATAAATTTTAAATTATTACAAGTATGCGAAATGCACAAAAAATTCTGGCGTTTGCCATTCTGTTACTTGGTCTGTTGTCTTCTCCTGCACAAGCGCAAAGCGCGACCCGCAGCGGCATCACAATAGACGTGAAAAATGAACAGATAAAAGAGGTACTCAAGAAGATTACGCAATCTTCTGACTACAAGTTTTTCTACGACGAAAGTGTCGCAAACGATGCCTCAAAAATCAGTTTGACACTTTCAAATGCAAGTTTGGATGCTGTTCTCGCCGAATTAGAGAAGCAGACAGGATTCAAATTCATTGTGAGGGACAACACCATCACGGTGAGTTCTAAAAGTGTAGCGGCTTCGGTTGCGGCTCAGGCTACGGCACCGAAGCAAGTGTCCGGCACAGTCGTTGATGAAAACGGCGAGCCTGTCATCGGCGCGAGTGTTTCCGTCAAAGGGGCAAACATCGGCACCGCCACCGATGTGGATGGCAAGTTCAGCCTCAATGCCTCTCCCCAAGCGGTGTTGGTTACGTCCTATCTCGGCTACAAGCCGCAGGAAATAACCGTTGGCAACCAAACAAGCCTGAATATCACGCTGAGCGAGAATTTGCAGGAGTTGGAAGAGGTGGTGGTTGTTGGATACGGTACGCAGAAGAAGGTCAATCTGACCGGTGCCGTAGCATCGGTGAAAGGCGAGGTGCTTGAAAACCGTTCGGTGACGAATATTTCGCAAGCCTTGCAGGGACAGGTGGCTAACCTGAACATCACGTCGGCAGCAACGGCTCTTTCGGACAGAGGTGGCGGGTCGCCCGGCGCTACACAGTCGATAAATCTCCGTGGCTATACGGGAATGGGTTCTTCCGGTTCACCATTGATTGTGATTGACGGGATTCAAGGCGGTGACTTGAACACCATTAACATGAACGATGTAGAGAGTATAACCGTGTTAAAAGATGCCGCTTCGACCGCTATTTATGGGTCGAGCGCTCCCTTTGGCGTGGTGCTTATCACGACCAGGAAAGGAAAAGCAGGACAAAAACCGACCATCACTTACGGTAATAACTTTGGTTTCGCCCAGCCCATCAATATTCCGAAGTGGATGAACTCTTTAGATTATGCCAATTTCCTCAATGAAGCGTGCGACAATTCGGGTGCAGCGCATCAGGTGACGGACGAACAATTAGAGCGTATAAAGGATTACCTGAACGGAACACTTACATCCACTACCTATCGCGACCCGACTCCGGGAACCGACCGGTGGATGGTCGGAAATGCCAACAACGACGCCTTTGATGTTTACTTGAAGAAGTTTGCATTCAATCAACAGCATAATATTGGTATATCCGGCTCCGCAGGCAAAACCAACTATTACGCAGGATTGGCATACCTCCGGCAGAATGGTGTATTCAAGTATGGCGATGAAAATTTCCAACGCTATAATGCACGTGTTAACCTGACTTCCGAACTGACCAACTGGTTGGATTTCAGTTTTCGAGGCGCTTTCTCACGACGGGTATTGGATGACCATTACACTTACGTAGACTGGTATGGTAACTATTTGCACACGATAAGTGCTATTGCCCCATGGGTACCGGCTATTGACCCGAATGGAGAAAGGTCTGATGCCATGATAATATGGGACGATGGAGGACGGGAAAAAGAAACGACTGACAATGCCGTACTTAGTGGCGAGTTTACCTTTCATCCACTTCCGGGATGGGACATTACGGCTAATTACGCTTACGATGGCACTTATCTGAACAGTTCTCAACATTGGGCAACGCTTTATCATACGCTGCCCAGCGGAACAGTAGCAGTTGTGGACGGGACAACGCCCAGTGATTTCCGCCGTTCCTTTACTAATAACCAGCATCATATCATCAATGTTTTTTCTTCATACGAAAAGGAATTCAACGGTCATTACTTCAAGGTGTTGGGCGGATTTACGCAGGAGGTATATGACAATTTGGGACTTACGGCTAAAAACAATTACCTGTATTCCGACAATATTCCTTCCCTGGCAGTGACATACGGTTCTGCAACCGGCATTGGTGAAAGCGGCTCCCAGTTGGCTATTCGAGGAGGTTTCGGACGTTTCAACTATAATTATAAGGAGAAATACCTGTTCGAGTTTGACGGACGCTATGACGGTACTTCGCGTTTCCTCAGTGATGTGCGCTACAAATTTTATCCCGGCGTATCAGCAGCATGGGTGCCATCGAAGGAATCTTTCTGGACGCCGATAGAGCCGGTTGTCAATTTGATGAAGATACGCGCTACGTATGGCTCACTGGGCGACCAGTCGTTCACCGGCTATTATCCATTCTATCCCTCGCTGAATTCAGTTTCACCGACGTCAAGCAATTATATGTTTGCTAGCGGACGCGAATCGTACATCAGTAATCCGGGGTTGATTAATCCGGCTTTGACATGGATAACAACCTCTACCATTGACTTTGGCGTTGACTTTGCTTTTCTATCCAACCGGCTGAATGTCAGTTTTGACTGGTATCGGCGTTATATGGACGACTTTGTAGGTCCGGCTGAAGTCATGCCTGCTTTTCTGGGGACTTCAGCACCGCAGGCAAATTCTACTGCAATGAAAACGGAAGGATGGGAATTAACCATCGGCTGGAAACAACAAACAGGCGATATCCATTATGGCGTCAATGCCGTATTGAGCGATTATCAGGGATACATTACCAAATATCCCAACCCGAACGGACTGATTGGCACCTATTATGAAGGTCAACGCATTGGCGAAATCTGGGGGTATGAATCGGAAGGCTTGTTCCAGTCGGAAGCAGAAATCGCAGCCGCGCCTTCACAAGCCCGGTTTTACGGACGATGGTTGCCCGGTGATGTGCGCTATAAAGATTTGGATGGTAATGGTGTGATTAACCCCGGCAACAATACGCTGGATGACCCGGGCGACCGGAAAGTGATAGGCAATACCACACCGCGTTATTCCTTTGGAGTAACACTGAACGTAGAATATAAGGGATTTGATTTTACGGCGTTCTTTCAGGGAGTAGGAAAGCGAGACGCAACCTTGCTGCCGGCGAATCATAATCAGGCTATTTATTTTTGGGGCATTACCGGCTGGCAGAACGCCGGCTATACGCAACATTATGACCGCTGGAGCGAGAGTAACCCCGGCGGATATTATCCCAGATATTATTCTGTATTGGCTGAAAATGCCAAAAACAGACAGCCATCAACCCGCTATCTGCCAAATGCAGCATACATGCGTGTTAAGAATATGCAATTGGGATATTCCCTGCCTTCATCGGTACTCAAGCATATTAATTGCCAAAAGTTGCGTTTGTTTGTGGATGTAGAGAATTTGGCAACAATTACCAAACTGATAAGGACTATGGACCCTGAAATTGTGGGTATCAACGGATATAATGGTGCGGCAGACGGCAAAGTTTATCCTTTGCAACGTACATGGTCGTGTGGATTAAGTGTAACATTTTAATAATTAGTAGATAATATGAAAAAGTATAGATATATTAGAGATATGGTATTGGCTGGAGCGTTTGGATTGTTCGCATGCAACGATGATTTGCTGGAACGTGCGCCGCTAACCAGTATCAATAATGGCAACTTCTGGAAAACAGAAAACGACTTGAAGATTTACGTCAACAACTTTTATAACCAAGTCGGTTTGTTGCCCCGATATGACGGATGGTTTCAAGCCGCCAATTATTCGGATGACGGAAATGCGGGAAGTGATACGCAAATTAACGTTGACTATAATCGAAGGTTGAACGGCGAAAACACATTGCCTTCGTCCGGCGGCGGATGGTCTTCCGGCAGCTGGAGCCTCCTGCGCGACATCAATTATTTCATGGACCATTACCGCAATGTCAAGGTTCCGTGGGAGAATATCAAGCAATATGTTGGCGAAGCACTTTTCTTTCATTCCATATTCTATTATGACAAACTGCGCACGTTTGGCGATGTACCCTGGGCTTCAACTGTAGTGTACATGGATTCCGAACTGCTGCGTTCTCCCCGTATGCCTCGCAATCAGGTTGCGGATTCCATTATGCGCAATTTGGATTTAGCCATAGATTATCTTCCCGCACGAGGCTCAGGCAGCTGGACAGGCCGGGTTACGAAGGAAACCGCCTTGGCGCTTCAAGCGCGAATCGCTCTGTATGAAGGAACTTGGGAACGTTATCATGCAAAGAAGAATACGCCCTTTAAGGCAAACGGTTCCGACGGAACGAAATTTATCCAGAAGGCGGCGGATGCGGCAGGAGCACTGATAACGTTAGCGGATGCAAACGGATACCCCGCGTTGGATAATGTCGGCGTCGAAAACGGCTATTGGCTGTTGTTCAACCGCAAGGATTACAGCAACCATAAGGAAGTGCTTCTCTGGCGCAAATACTCGTTAGCCGATGGGTTAAAACACAATTGGATTGGAGCGACCCAGGATGGAAACGGTCAAGGACTGTCCAAGAGCATGGTTGATTCGTATCTCTGCACGGATGGCAAACCGATTGCCGTTTCTACCCTGTATCAAGGCGACAAGGATTTAAAAACACTTGTTGCCAACCGTGACCCGCGATTGAATCAGTTGCTTCAGGTTGACGACGATGCACACGTGCTTTGCACAGAGCCGACGAGAGTGGTTTTCAGTACACCAACATTTGGGTCCGGCGTTAACGATGACTGCGTAACCGGATACCAGATGTACAAGGGACATACCCCCATTTATACTCGGGGGCAGGCAAGCGACAGTGATGAAGGTTTAATCTACTTCCGCTATGCCGAAACGTTGTTAATCTATGCGGAGGCAAAAGCAGAATTAGGCACGATTACGCAGGACGATATTGACAAAACGGTTAACGCACTGCGCACACGGGTGGACATGACCAACGGATTGTTGGATATAAACAATATTACGACCGACCCAAATTGGGAATTTGCAGGATTGACGCCGGTGCTGCAGGAAATTCGCCGTGAACGAAAAGTCGAACTGGCTTGCGAGGGTTTTCGTGTGGACGATATCTTTCGATGGGCTGCGGCTGACGAATTGATTGTCGGTAAACGTCCGCTTGGTGCTCCAAAAGCGCAATGGGTGAATTATCCCAACGCATCCGAACTGTTTCTGAATGCCGTAACAACATTGCCTGTCAATAATGAAGGATACATAGACCCTTACCAAGCATATCCTTTGGTGGCCGATGGTTATCACTTTAACTTAGGCAGAGATTATTTGTCGCCTATCCCGACAAACGA
Organism: Bacteroidia bacterium; assembly: GCA_025996815.1. Taxonomy (GTDB): domain Bacteria; phylum Bacteroidota; class Bacteroidia; order Bacteroidales; family Azobacteroidaceae; genus Azobacteroides. The sequence goes on along the minus strand of BNTT01000013.1, from coordinate 11,487 downwards.
GATTGTGTTGAATCCAAATTTGACTCAAAATCCGGGCTGGTAAATTGTATTCAATCCACGAATTGCACAATTTGTGTAATTCGTGGATTGTTTTAATTATCACTTTTAAAATGAATTATCAATGAAGCATCAAAAAACGTATTTTAAAAATTTTTTGCCGGTCATTCTATTGTTGCTGGCTGCGACCGGATGTAATCGGACGAATGTAAAAGACCTTGTCTATTGCGTTCAAGTTGACCCTTTGGAGAAAATCTTCAAGGAACAAATGTACTTTGTGGAAAACACGGATACGGCAGCAGTAGCCAAAGGCGAAACAGCCTCGTTTCAATGGGACTTCCACAGCAAGGTTCCGGTAACGAACCTGAAAATCGAAGCAGGCGACCTGACGAATGGTGAAAGTAGAATACCGGTAGGCTTGAAGGCATTTGTCGGTTATGTTCTGGCTCCTTCGAACTGCCATAACTGTGGCAGCACCAATCTGCCAACGAAAAAAATATATGACCCGGTATCTCGTCTGTTTCCTGACCCGTTGCTTGAAATCGAAACGGTAGATGTACCTGCGCTGTCCAATCAGCCGTTATGGGTTGGTTATAACATTCCCCGTGATGCACAAGCAGGTGTCTATTCGGGCAAAATAACCATTTCGGGCGAAATAAACGGAAAATCATTTAGCCTGAAAAAACAAATTGCGGCAAAGGTTTACGATGTAACTGTGCCGGAGCAAACGCTGTGGGTGACCAACTGGTATTTCCCTGAATATTTGAGTAAAATGAATCGCGACCAAGCAGTAGAGCCGTTCTCGGAGCGGTATTGGGAACTGCTGAAAATATTGGCAAATTCCATGCGCGACCACGGACAGAACGTATATATTATCCGCTCACGACCGGAATTTCAACTCGCCGATGATGGACTTCCTGAACTTATTGTGGCAAAAAAGGAAGGCTCTCAATATACGTTTGACTTCACAAATTTCGACAAGACTGTTGAAATTCTTATCCGCGAAGGCGGTCTGAAACGTATTGAAGGCTGTCATTTTGGCTCCAAGATGAACGGTTGGGATTCGGACATTGGAATCGCTGTTCCGGGGGCAGGGTTATTACCACTGTCAAACGATACGGCTCGCAATTACCTCTCGCAGTTTGTTCCCGCTCTCTACGACCATTTGCGGGCTAAGGGCTGGGATAAGATGTATATTCAGCATATAGCAGATGAGCCTTCGAAAGTGCAATCCTATATTGATGCTGTAAAATTCATCCGGACATTGGCTCCTGACATGAAAGTCATTGAAGCTACTGTACAGGGTGCCAAAGTTGTCGGCTGTGTACAGGTTTTTGTCCCTTTAATTACGTATTACGAAAAGGAAGTAGAGTTCTACAAGGCACAGCAGGCGGCGGGTAACGAAGTGTGGTATTATATCTCTTGTGAAGATAGGCAAGGCAACTATGTCAATCGTTTCTATGAGCGCGAATTGATACAAACACGCCTCTTGCACTGGTTTAGTTACCGTTACAACCTCACAGGCTATTTGCACTGGGGCTTCAATTGCTGGGAAAACGTAAGCGGTACGCCTGACTTGTATGTTGATAATCAACTGAATCTTCCCGCGGGCGACGTATGTATTGTTTATCCCGACTACAACAAGGTTTACAGTTCCATTCGTTTAGAGGCTGAGCGTGACGGAATAGCAGACTATGAACTTTTGAAACTTCTGGAAGCAAAATATCCGGATAAAGCACTGGAACTGTCCCGTTCTGTGGTACGTAATTACAATAGTTACGACTACAATATATCGTCATTCCGACAAAAACGTATTCAGATGCTGGAATGGTTAAGCAAATAACGGACTAACAGAAATGAATATCCCAAACTAAACTGAACATTTGAATGGAAAAAATAAAAATCAATTTGAAAAAAGTAGTTTCTAGAAGTCCCCATATATTTGTATCTTTGCAAAAAAATGTACTTTTATATATTTTTTATTGTACATTTGCAGAAAATTTTAGTGATTTTTCGTCAGAGTTTAATGCACCTCTGCTTTGACGAGAGATTCAAATGCAAAAAACAATTTTTAGAGGTGCCCTAATATAATAAATATGACAACACGAAGAAATTTTATCAAGAAATCATTGACTGCCGGAGTCGGTCTAATCATTGCTCCGACTATTGTTCCTAACAGTGTTTTCGGGAAAAATGCGCCCTCCAACCGGATTAATATCGGTGCTATCGGTACCGGACGCATCTCGCGCGAGCACGATATGCCGGGTGTTTTAAAATACGATGATGTCCGTATCATTGCTGTGGCGGATTTGGATGCCAACCGGGTAGCGGATGCCAAACAGTTTGTAGAAGAATACTACACAAAGAAATTCAACAAACCCTATTCCGGCGTTACGACCTATGATAATCATTTGGATTTGTTGGCGAACAAAGACATAGATGCCGTATTAATCAGTACGCCCGACCACTGGCACGCCAAAAATGCCATTGATGCCGTTCGGGCGGGAAAGCATGTATATCTGCAAAAACCCACCTCGTTGACGATTGCCGAAGGACGTCAAATGAGCGATGCCGTCAATGCAAGCGGTCGCATACTGCAAATCGGCAGTCAGCAACGTTCGATGGAACAATTCCGCATAGCCTGCGAATTGGTGCGCAATGGACGCATCGGACAGTTGAAAGAAATTGAAATCCGCTTGCCGGGCGACCCTCCCGGCGGCAATCCGGAAGAAATGCCCATCCCGAAAGGATTTAATTATGAAATGTGGTTAGGCTCAACCCCTTATGTTCCCTACACCGTTGACCGCGTACATCCGCAGCAAGGCTACGGACGTCCGGGATGGCTTCGTTGTGAACAGTTTGGCGCAGGGATGATTACGGGCTGGGGAGCACATCATTTTGATATTGCCCATTGGGCGATGGATAAGGAATATTCCGGACCGATAGAAATATCCGGTAAAGCCGAATTTGCTTCCAACGGTTTATGGGACGTACACGGTCACTATGAAACGGAAATGCTGTACGACAACGGCGTGATTGTTCGCGGAATAACCGATGGTTCCAATAAACCGAACGGACTGTTGTTCACCGGAACCGAAGGATGGCTGTTTGTCAGCCGCGGCAACTATGCCGCATCAGCGAATGAACCGATAAGCACGAAGTCGCAATCGCTTCAGGCTTCCGAGCTCAAAATTCTGTCACCTCTCGGAAAAGACGATATCCGGCTCTATATAAGTACCGACCACCACGGCAACTGGTTGGAAAGCATCCGTACCGGAAAGAAAAACATCACTCCGGCGGAAGTTGCCCACCGCTCCTGCACCGCCTGCCTGCTGCAACACATCGCCATGAAATTGAATCGCAAACTTTATTGGGACCCCATATTGGAACGATTCAAAAACGATGACGAAGCCAACGCAATGATAGCGCGTCCGCAACGACCGCCGTATAATTTTTAAGACGAATCATATAAAAATCATATAAAAATGAAAAAAATAATTCTATTTACAATCGCATTGATTGTCTTTAAAAGTTTCAACGTATTTGCACAACAGGCAATCGTTTCTGCCGTTAATATCGGTAACAGGATTGATGTTACCATCGGTGACAAGTTTTTCACCAGTTACCGGTTTCAGCCGGATGAAAAATACCCTTTCTTTTTTCCGGTTAACGGTCCGGTTTCGGGCAGTAGCGTGACGTCGATGCGTAACGGCGTATATCCGCACCATAGTTCGCTGTTTTTCGGCTGCGACCTTGTAAATGGCGGCAATTACTGGCAGGAGGGATTAGAACGGGGACGCATTATCTCTATCGGCGCTAACATTGTGGAAGCGAATGGAGAACGTATTGTAATCACCGATGAATGTATCTGGAAACGTCCCGATGCAGAAGCTCCAATTATTGACCGGCGTAAAATCATCATCTCGGCACCATCGGAAGAAATGTATCAGTTGGATTTTGATATTGAAATGGAAATGTTGACGGATGTTACCATTCTGAAAACGAATCATTCTTTATTCAGTGCCCGCGTAGCATCTGATTTGGCTGTAACACAAGGCGGAACGATGGTCAACGCCGAAGGACTGAAAACCGAAAAAGGGACATTCGGCGTAGCATCCCCTTGGATTGACTGCTACGGAACACGGAAATCAGGCATTGAAGGAATCGCTATTTTACAACATCCTTCCAACCAATGGTTCCCCTCGCCTTGGTTTACGCGGGATTATGGTTTTATTTCCCCGACGCCCATGTATTGGCCCGCAAACGACCAATCTACCAAGTTGAAAAAAGGCGAAATTATCCGGTTTCGTTACCGGGTGTTGCTACATGCAGGAGATGTCAAGCAAGCCGGAATCGCAGGCGTTTACGAAAAATACAAACAACAATAATTTTTAGGCTGTTATGAAATATAATTATCTGTCAATCATCAGTTTATTCCTGTTCTGTGCTTCGTGCACAACAAAAACAGGACAAAGCGTCGATACCTCGAATGAAATTCGGTTGATTACACTCGACCCGGGGCATTTCCATGCCGCATTGATACAAAAAACCTCCTATCCGCAGGTAAGCAACGACGTACAGGTGTATGCTCCCGAAGGAGATGACTTGTCGGAACACCTGAAAAAGATTGAAGCCTACAATACCCGCGCCGAATTGCCTACCCAATGGAATGAAATCGTTTATACCGGCGCCGATTTTTTGGAAAAAATGTTGCAGGAGAAAAAAGGAAACGTGGTGGTGTTGGCCGGAAACAACGGAAAGAAAACAGATTATATCCAACGTTCCATTGCTGCCGGTTTGCATGTATTGGCAGACAAACCGATGGCCATCTGCGTATCCGGATTTGAGCAATTGCAGGAATGTTTCAAAATAGCCGAACAAAACAAGGTGCTGTTATACGACATCATGACCGAGCGATTCGAAATCACAACACAGTTGCAAAAAGCCTTTTCGCAGTTGCCCGCTGTCTATGGCGAACAGCAAAAGGGGACACCGGACGACCCTGCAATCACGAAAGAGAGTGTACACCATTTCTTTAAAACCGTTTCCGGAAATCCTCTGAAACGCCCGGCATGGTTTTTCGATACGGAACAAGAAGGCGAAGGCATTGTGGATGTGACCACACACTTAGTCGATTTGATACAGTGGGCTTGTTTCCCGAATCAAATCATCGACTACCGGACAGACATCGAACTGTTGGATGCCAATCATTGGTCCACCCCCATTTCTACGGAACAATTTGCAGAAGCTACAGGGGAAACTTCCTATCCGGGATATTTGCAAAAAGACGTTCGTAACGATACCTTGTTTGTCTATTCCAATGGTAATATCTCGTATAAAATAAAAGGCGTGCACGCCAAAGTTTCGGTCAAATGGAACTATACTTATCCCGAAGGTGGCGGCGATACGCATTATTCCGTGATGAAAGGCAGCAAAGCGCAACTCGTCATCGAACAAGGAAAAGAACAGAATTACAAACCCGTCTTATACATAAAAGCGGCGCCGGGAACAGACTTAAAGGCTTACGAAAAAAAACTGTCCGCTTCATTGGTGACAATCACGGATAAATATCAGGGTGTTAGCCTTCGCAAATTGACAGCCGGCGTCTGGCAGGTGGAAGTTCCGGAAGCCTATCACAACGGACACGAAGCGCATTTCGGACAAGTGACCGAAAACTTTTTGCAATATGTGAAAGAAGGCGCCCTGCCGGAATGGGAAGTTCCCAATATGCTGACAAAATATTACATCACCGCACAGGCATTGGAAATGGCAAAAAAGAAAGTTGTTGATAATTAGGGTCAATAAAATGAATAAAAATCAATGTATTCAATGTTTGTTTGTTGTCATGTTTTTGGTGGCTGTGTGGGGCTGGGCGAAAGCCAATAGCGACGTGAAAGTGACCGGCTCGTGGAACAACAAGCCGACCGAATTGAATCCGGAAAAAACAGCGATTATTATCGTTGATATGTGGAATTATCATTGGTGTATGACCGCTTCCGAACGTGTTTCGGCAATGGTTCCCCGTATGAATGTTGTTTTGGAAGCTGCTCGAGAACTTGGGATGCAGATTATTTGGAATCCAAGCGACGTAGTAACGGCCTATTCGGGTTATCCGCAATACGAAAAGGCACTTGCGGTGGAGCATCGCCAGAGACCGACAGTTCGTCCGGTGCCTAAAGCTGAATTTACTGCACCCGGTGGAGACTGTATGTGTGGACCCGGATTCAAGTGTGGCGTAAATTACGGTTGGGACGGTATGAGCCCTGATTTGATGATAGCCGATAACGACTTAATTTCTGCTTCTACCAATGAAATATACAGCCTTCTTGTCGAACGTGGCATTACGGATGTTATTTACATGGGAGTACATACAAATATGTGCGTGTATGGCAAACCGGGAGCCATATCTCCTTTGTGGCAAGCGGGATTCAACTGTATGCTTGCCCGCGACCTCAATGACGCCTTCACGACTTATGACCCGGGTTCCGGTTATACGCCTGATATGGGAACAACCGAGATTGACGAAAACCTGCAAACTGCCGGAATTCCCAATATCAATATGGGGGAAGAATTTCGCCAAGCAGGATTGTTGAAGTCCGATGTTCCGGTAGATTATGTGCGGTTCGCCCCATGGGGAAAACTCGAACGCCCCTATCTGATGGATAAAAAGACAATTGTAACGCTTACCGCTCCCTGGCTGGAAGGAACGGAGATCCGCTATACTGCCGATGGAAGCGAACCAACGAAGGAATCATCTTTATATACCGCACCTTTGGAAATATCGCAAACATGCGTTTTACGTGCAGCCGCTTTTCGTAACGGCAAATGTGTGAGCTTGCCAAGTTTGGCTTATTATGCATTAATGCAGGCGATACCGCCTAAACCGGACATTTATTTGGAAGATTTGTCCTTCATTGCCAATGGCTATCTGCCTGACTTTTTATGGCAACCGCAGAAATGTAAATCGTTTGAAGGAAAGCCGTTGCGTGTTAGCAAAAAATCATACTCCCACGGAATGGGTTTTCGCGCCCCTTCATCGGTGCAATACGAGATTAAACCGGAATACAAGCGGTTTGTGGCATTGGCAGGCATAGACGAGAATATGCTGGATGATAACCATGGACGTTTTGTCGCCATGCACAGCAGTGTTGTGTTCCAACTTTTTATAGACGGAAAGCAGATGGCGGAAAGTCCTGTCATGCGTATTTCTCAAGAGTCCTGGCGTTTCGATGTGAAAATTCCACAGGGAAGTCGTCACATCAATTTGGTGTGCATGGATGCCGGAAGCCGCAGTCTATTGGATTACGGCAATTGGGTGGATGCTGGATTTATTACTCAATAAACATATAAAAAAATGAAAAAAACAATTACATTTTTAGCAATTTACCTGACACTTCAATCTTGTGTCGGCAAAGACATTGTAGTCAATCAAGTCCCGATGAAGTGGCAGTACAATGTACCTGCTACAAAATATTGGGAAAGTCTGCCAATCGGTACCGGTCGTTTCGGAGCGATGATTCCCGGAAACATTGACCACGAAGTAATTCCCTTCAACGACGAAACCCTTTGGACCGGCGGTCCTTACAACCCGAATAATCCTGACGGACCGGAAATACTGAAAAAAGTACGCGAATATGCTTTCGCCCATAATTGGGTAGAGGCGCACAGGGAAGCATGGAAATTAGACAGCGACCCTGTGTCGGTGCAGAACTATCAAGCGATGGCGCAACTCAATATCCGTTATGACGGTCAAAATCCGGAAAAAGCAAGCGGATACAACCGCACGCTGGATATGGACAACGCGCTTGCCACTGTTGATTATCAATTAGACGGGGTGAATTATTCACGCCGCGTATTTGCCAGCTATCCCGACCAAGTCATTGTGATACGCCTCACTGCCGATAAAAAGGGGCAAATAAACCTGTCAGGTTGGTTCACCAGCCTGCAACCCAGTGCTGTCACTCATGCCGAAAAAGATGAACTTGTCATGGAAGGCAGCACCATCGACGGCGAAGAGAAGCAACGCGGGGGAATTGCTGTTACTCCGGAACTTCAAGCCTATCGAAAAACAAGAGGTTTGAGCGACGACCTGAACCGGTTGCTCCCGGCACAGATGAAATGGCAATCCAAAGTGAAAATTATCCCGGAAGGCGGTACGCTCAGCTCTGAAGGCGACAAACTGGTACTGAAAAATGCCGACGCTGCCACGATTATTCTTGCCGGAGCCACCAACTGGGCTGCGTGGAACGACATTTCAGCCAACGAGAAACAGCGTTGCGGAGATTATATCACCAATGCCTCTAAATCATCTTACAAAGATTTATTACAAAGACATTTGGATGATTACCGTCCGCTTTTTGCCGCTTGTAAATTAGATTTGGGAGCCGACCCCGACCCGCTGAGAACGACTACCCAAAGCATGGAAGCCATCCGCAAAGGAGACTTCGACCCTGCTTATGAAGCGCGTTATTTCCAATACGGTCGCTACCTGCTGCTTGCCGCGGCACGGGAAAACACCCTTGCATTCAACAATCACAATATGTGGCTCAACGATTTGAGCGGACGCTGGAACGGGCGTTGGACGCTCAATATCAACATTCAACAATGCTACTGGCCCGTGGAAAACACCAACCTGCCGCGTGTGAACGAATCCCTCTTGCTCTTTGTCGAAAACCTTGCGCAAGCCGGAACGCGCACCGCGAAAGAACTCTACGGCTGCCGCGGCTGGTGTTCACACCTCGGAGCGGATGTGTGGTTCAATACCGCTCCCACCGACGGCAATCCCCGGTGGGCACTTTTCCCCCTTTCGGGTATGTGGCTGATGCAGCAGTTGTACGACCATTACACGTATAATCCCGACCCGGAATACTTGAAACGTATCTATCCTTTGCTCAAAGGTGCTGTTGAATTTTGCCACGACTTTGTAGTAAAAGACCCTGCAACCGGCTATGTGCTCACTTGTCCCTCCTCTTCTCCCGAAAACGATTTTCTGGACGAGAAAGGAAATGCGGCATCCATATCGATGGGTTCTTCGGGCGACAACCAGATTATTCGCAATTTGTTGCGCAATTTTATAGAAGCCTCCAACGTTTTACAGGCAGACAAGGAAATGAATACCCGTTCGGCAGAAATACTTGCGCAATTGCCTCCCCATCAAATCGGCAGGCACGGACAATTGCAGGAGTGGCTTTTCGACTTCGACGAACCCGAAGTAATGCACCGCCACACAATGCACCTTTTTGCCGTTTATCCCGACGATGATATTACGCTCCGGAAAACGCCCGAACTTGCCGAAGCGGTGAGAGTGACGCTCAAAAGACGCGGCGACCAAAACATGGGATGGTCGGGCGCATGGAAAATCAATCAGTACGCCCGCCTCGAAGAACCCGAAAAAGCCTATGCCATTTTGACCCGAATGCTCGCTGCCGTCAGCATTCACCCGCGAGCGGAAGACAGTCAGATAACACCTTCTTTTGAAGGCAACCAGGCAATTCAGGGCGTAACAGCAGGTATGACCGAAATGCTGCTGCAGAGTCACAGCGGTGAACTTTCGTTGCTCTCTGCACTTCCCGCACAATGGAAAACAGGAGCCGTGAAAGGATTGAGGGCGCGTGGAGGCTTCGATGTGGACTTGGCTTGGAACAATGGTACATTGACAAAGGCTGTTGTCAAAGCCAATTATGACCAATCTTGCAGGTTGCGTACAAAAATTCTTGTGAAAGTGTTTTCTTCCGGTAAAGAAGTGAAGACTACCTCTTTGGGCGAAAACTTCATTGGCTTTGAAGCAAAAGCAGGAAAAAAATATGATATAATACAGGGCACTTCTAATAATTCAACACTTTGATATTCAAGATATTATTTGTACCTTTGCGCTGATTTTAGACAAAGTTTTTAACGGACTTCGGCTTTGTTGAAAAATCAATTTGAAAAAGTAGTTTTTAGAAGTCCCCGTATGTCTGGCTTTATCATATAGTGATTGAAACAGATGGATAGATTTTGCAAAAAATGTACTTTTATATCAATTTTATATTGTACATTTGCAGAAAATTTTAGTGATTTTTCGTCAGAGTTTAATGCACCTCTGCTTTGACGAGAAATTCAAATGTAAAAAAAACAATTTTTAGAGGTGCCCATAAATATTTACATGATGAAGTCTTTAATACCTTGTTTGTTGGCAGCCGTGCTGCTATCTGCCTGCGGCTCCAAGCCCGTTGTGATGAGTGGTAATCCCCTTTTTGACGGTTGGTATGCCGACCCCGAAGGAATTATCTATGACGATACCTACTGGATATACCCCACGTGGAGCGACCATTACGACCGGCAAACCTTTTTCGACTGTTTTTCATCCAAAGATTTGACAACATGGACAAAGCACGCCGGCATTCTTGATACCACGAGCGTGAAATGGGCAAAAAGAGCGATGTGGGCACCTTCAGTCATTTCAAAAGATGGTAAATATTACTTTTTCTTTGGGGCTAACGATGTGCACGAAGGCGAAATCGGCGGGATAGGCGTGGCAGTGAGCGACCGCCCGGAAGGTCCTTACCGCGATTTATTGGGCAAACCGCTTATCAACGACATTGTAAACGGTGCTCAACCCATCGACCAGTTTGTGTTCCACGACGGTGACGAGTATTACCTCTACTATGGCGGCTGGGGACATTGCAATATAGCGCGCCTGAACAGCGATTTCACGGCACTGATACCCTTTGACGACGGCGACATCTACAAAGAAATAACGCCCGCAAACTACGTCGAAGGACCGTTCATGCTGAAACGCAACAATAAATACTATTTCATGTGGAGCGAAGGCGGTTGGACAGGACCTGACTATTCAGTCGCGTATGCCATTGCCGACTCACCCTTCGGACCTTTCAACAGGATTGGCAAAATCTTACAGCAGGATTCGTTAGTGGCTACCGGCGCAGGTCATCACTCCGTTGTGCAGATTCCCAACACCGATGACTATTATATGATATATCACCGGCGTCCTTTGGAGGAAACTCACGGCAACCACCGCGCCACCTGCATAGAAAAAATGATTTTTGACGAAAAAGGCTTCATTCAGCCTGTGAAATTGACTTTTGACGGCGTTGAAGCAAGGGTCATTGATAATCATTAAGTGGAATATTTTTTGATTGAGAAATGAAACAATTATTAATTATAAATTTACGCAATGAAAAGTAGAATAAGTAGGTTAATTCTTTTTTTGAAGTGCTATCGCAAAAAGAATTAACCGTGGCTTTCCGGATTTGGTGAAATGAAATATAAATATTACTTTTGTAATCAATAAAAAAATAAATGTGATGGATTTCAGCAGAAAATTACCGATAGGTATTCAGGATTTTGAAAGTTTACGGAATGACAAATTCTTGTATGTGGATAAAACCGCCTTTCTTTATCGAATTGTCAATGAGGGACGTCCTTACTTTTTGGGACGTCCGCGCCGATTTGGGAAAAGTCTTTTCCTTTCGACCTTGAAAGCCTATT
>BNTT01000012.1 GCA_025996815.1 Bacteroidia bacterium | reverse complement strand
CAAAGCAGGGAAGCGTGAAGTTTTACCTGAAAACAGCGTATCCCGATGCCGAGTGGAAAGTATATTCTTCGTCGACCGGGGCGAACCCGGCACCGGGCATTTCCGTGGACTGCGACAACGGTGCGGTGCTGGTGCTGACGCACGACACCGATATTTTACCGGCCTCTTACTATGTTACCGCCACCGACCCCAAAAGGACAGAAAGTGGGCGGCTAAGGCTCACGGTGTCTAAGCAGGCAGCGACCGTCGACCCGATAGCAAGCCTCCCCAGCGTTGCCAAGTCTGCCGACCCACAGCCGAGCGTGGCTTTCATCATCGACAACGCCGTGGATTATTCCTCCGCCGTGAAAGTGATAGTGTATGCCGCGGCGACGGGAACACAAGTTGCAAGTGGCGTAAGGGCATCGCTCGTCGGCGAAATCCTGACCTTGACTGCCACTGTCGGGACTAATATTGGTGCCACGGACTACTATGTTGCCGTTACCGACAAAGACAAGAGTGAAAGTCAGCGACTGCAACTTACCGTACTCGCCTACGAACCGAGGCAAACGCCGGCTCCCGACTTTGAAAACGCCATCGTAGCAAAGACGAACATCATACAGCAAAGTGTTCCTTTCACAGTACTCAATGCCTACTCCTCCGCCGAATGGAAGGTGTATGCCGCGGCAACGGGAAGCACTCTTGCATCCGGCGTGAGTGCACTCAGCACCGACGCAACCCTCTCCCTGAGCCATGATACGGATGTTCCGGAGGGGATTTACTACGTTACAGCCGAAGATGTTGGGCAGAAGTTGGGCGAAAGTGCGCGGGTCAAACTCACGGTAAACAAATTTACGCCGCCGCCGACTGCCACCCCGAAGGTTGTCGTAGCGAGCATTGCCAAGTCATCCCCTACACAGGCAAGCGTGTTCTTTACATTGACCAACGCCGATGCCTATTCGGGCGCTACCTCCTGCATGGTATATGTCGCGAGTAGCGGCTCCACGCCGGTAATCAACACCACCGCCACTATCAGCGGCACAACCCTCACCCTGAGCCACGGAACGGATATTCCGCTGGGGGATTACTACGTTTCGGTTACCGAAGGCAACAAAACGGAAAGCGAGCGGCTGAAACTCACGGTTACCGAGTATAACCCTGACACGCAGGGCAAGACACCCCTCCCGACAGTGGCTCCCACAAGCGTCATAAAGACCGCCGGCATACAGAAAACCGTAAACTTTACCCTGACCAACCCCGCCATATACGAAAACACTACATGGAAGATATATACCACGGCAACAGGCTCCACGCTGGAAAGTGGACTCACAGCGTCGAACGTGGATGTCATTCTGACCCTTACGCACGGTACGGATGTGCAGGAAAAGACTTACTATGTGGCAGCCAAAGAACCCAACAAAACGGAAAGCGAGCGATGCGCACTCACGGTGGTCAATGCTATAACGGCAGTGCCGCTACTGGCAAACCCTACCGTTGCCAAGACCGCCGACTCTCAGCCAAGCGTGAGCTTTATCCTCGTCAACAACGACCTGTCCGAATTTCCAAACAATACCACATGGAAGGTATATTCCATGGAAACAGGAAGCGCGGCATTCAACAACATCGAAGTGTCAATTGACAGGACAGGGAGTAGTACGCTCCTGACCCTGACACAAGCCTCTAATATTCAGGGAAGGGACTATTGGCTGGCTGCCAAAGCGCCCGGCAAAAATGAAAGTGCACGGCTGAAAATTACGATTGTCGATTATGTGAAAGACAGAACAACTACCCCCGTGGTAGCCTTTTCCGGTGCTGCAAAGCACTCCACCCCGCAGACAGCGGTGAACTTTACTCTGACCAATGCCTACAACTTTCCCACAGGTACCACTTGGAAGGTCTATGCCGAGCCAACCGGAACCACAACGGCTCTCGGCATGAGCGCGTCACTCAGCGGCTCTGTCCTCACCCTGAGCCACAATATAGATGTGCAGGAAAAGACTTACTACGTGGCAGCCACAGAACCCAACAAAGCGGAAAGCATACGGTTGCCGCTCTCGGTTGGCGAGGGACCTGATAACGGACAGACCGCTCCCCCCATTGTGCCCATTCCAATTCAGGCAAAGGCTGCCATCACGCAGACTCTCATGTACTTTGTCATAGACAACGGTGCCTCATACTCGCAGTATGCTAAATGGAAGGTCTATACAGCGGCTACCGGAACAGAGGAGGCTTATCAGACAAGCGCATACCTGCTCAACAGCACAACTTTGGTGCTGAAGCATACCGTAAACATCCCCATGAAGGATTACTGGGTGGCTGTTGCCGATGGCGGAGCAAACGAAAGTGTACGGACGAAACTCACGGTTACCCAGTCTGTGGAGCCGACCTTTACACCGACACCGACACCGACAACAAACGTTTCCACGGTTGAAAAAGTCGCACCCGCCACGCAGACAGAGGTGGTCTTTACCCTGACCAACAACCCCGGATACACACAGGCTACCACATTCAAGGTATATGCCTTGCCAACTATAAAAACGGAAGACCCTACCATAATCCCGGTATTCGACGCGAGCACTCAGAAATTGACCCTGAAGCACGCCACGGACATTCCGTCGAGGAGTTTCTGGATTTCTGCCACCGCCGACACACCCGACGCATCGGAAAGCGAGCGGTTGCAACTCACGGTTGTTTCCTATGGGACGTTCACAACACTGCCCCCGACTTTTATTAACCTCTCTTCTCAAAGGGATTTCTTGCCGGAGCCAACCGTGTTCTTTACCCTGAACAACAACCCCGAATACACACAGGCTACCACATTCAAGATATATACCACGGAAATCGGAAACATGCAGGTGCCCGACTTGACCATCTCTTTCGACGCAACTACCCGGCTCCTGACCCTCTCTCATCCGACTCTCCCCAAAGATGATTACTGGATTACAGTCACCGAAGGCACCAAATCAGAAAGTACGCGGCAGAAACTCACGGTGGAGGACATCTTTTCCACCACGGGAGGCTACCGGGCAACGATACGTTTGGAAGGGGCAACCATAACTCCCACAACCGACAGCGAGGTATTTAGACCGGAACGCTCGGTCACCCTCGATGCGTTTAGAATAGCCCGAAACGAAACCACGTATGCGTTATGGTCGGAAGTGTACAACTGGGCAATAAGAAACGGGTACACCTTTGAAAACCCCGGCAGGGAAGGGCATGGACCCGACGGAACCGGTACGGTAGGAAGCATCGACCTAAGAGAAACCCGTCCGGTAACGGACATCAGCTGGCGAGATGCGATTGTCTGGTGCAATGCCTATAGCGAGATGGACGGCAAAACACAGGTCTACAGTTATAATGGGAGCATTATCAAAAATTCCACTAAGGCAAGGGATTGTGATTATGCGGTGATGGATTTAACCAAAAGCGGCTACCGCTTGCCCACCGAAGCGGAGTGGGAATATGCGGCGCGAGGCGGCAAGCAATACGGCACTCCACTCGAAGAAAAAATTTGGGCATACACCTATTCGGGAGACAAAATCGCTGACAATGTGGCATGGTATGATGCCAATTCTTCTACCTTTGGACCAGCCCACTCCGCCTACGGTGCTCATCCGGTAGGGGAGGTTAAAACCGCAAACAGCAAAGGGTTATACGACATGAGCGGAAATGTGAGTGAATGGTGCTGGGACTGGTATGGGACTATCGGCACATCGACCCCGGCGCAGGGACCCGCCGCATCCACTTCGGGCACGAACCGCGTGGTTCGCGGCGGCGGCTGGGACAGCGATGAGGCGGCTTGCCGCGTGTTTGACCGCTCCAACAACGTGCCCGGCGACACCCACCGCACCTCCATAGGCTTCCGTCTGGTGCGTGCCATTTAGTTTAACACAAGAAAAAAAATGTACTTTTATAAAAAATGAAGACAATGAAAGCAAATGTGAAAGGATTAAAAAGTTTAGTGATTGTGCTGTTGGTGCCCTTCGTATTGGGGCAATGCACCGACCGAAGCGAAGAAGTGGTGGTGGTGGAGCAGACAAATATGCCGCAGGTGTTTGAAGCCGTCGCGGTGAAAGTCGAACCCACGCAAGAGAGGGTGCAATTTTATCTGACCTCCGAGTATCTCGATGCCGAGTGGAAAGTATATCCTTCGGCAACCGAAAAGAGACAGGCGGCGGGCTTAACCGCGACGTGCGATAACGGCGCAATGCTGGTGCTGACACATATCACAGATATTCGTCCTTCGACTTACTATGTTTCCGCCACCGTGCCGGGCAAGACCGAAAGCGAGCGGATGCCGCTCACCGTGTTGGCGCAGGTAGAGACAGAAACCCCTGTAACAAGCATCCCCACCGTTGCCAAGTCCGGCAATACGCAGACGAACGTGTCTTTCACCCTCGACAACGCCGAGGTGTATTCCTCCCTCTCCAAATGGAAACTGTATATGCTGGAAGGGGGCACGGGGCTTGTGCCCGCCGTAACGGCACGACTCTCCGGCGAAATCCTGACCCTGACGCACAACACGGATGTGCCGGAAAGGACATACTGGGTTGCCGTCGCCGACGAAGGCAAGAGCGAAAGCAAGCGGATGGAACTGACCGTAATCCACTACGACCCGAAACAAACGCCGGCTCCGCAACCCGAAAACGCCACCGTTACAAAGACATCCACCGAGCAGGCAAATGTTGCCTTCCCGATGCGCAATGCTTACAACGACCCCCAATGGACGTTGTACGCCTCGGCAGCAGGAGGTGTGCCGATAACCAACGTGCTCGTATCATTCTCCGGCAACACCCTCACGCTGAGCCACACTCCGGATGTGCCGGACGGGGCTTATTTCCTTACTGCCACCGACGAGGGGCTGCTTGAAAGTGCGCCGGTCAAACTCACGGTGAACAAATACACGGCTCCGCCGACCGCCACCCCCACGGCAGATATGACAAACTTCGCCAAGACCGCCCTCGAGCAGTCAAGCGCGGTCTTTGCCCTGACCAACATGCCCCCATACTCGGTGGCTACCAGCTGGCAGGTCTATGTCGCGGAAACAGGACCCACGCCGGCAATCAACATTAGCCCGACATACAATAATAATACCCTCACCCTGATGCACACCTCGAATATCCTCCCGGGTGAATATTGGGTGGCAGCCACCGAAGATAACAAGACGGAAAGCGGGCGGCTGAGACTCACGGTTACAGCGTATGAGCAGGACAAGACTCCCACCCCGACTGTCGCCTCCGCCGGCATCGTAAAGACCGCCGGTATGCAGCCGACCGTAGCCTTCACGCTCACCAACACTCCCAACTATGCCTCATCGCCAACCACCACATGGAAGGTCTATTCCACGGCGATGGGACCCGCAGTGGTAAGCGGCGTTACCGCATCAAGCGCGAATGCCGTTCTCACCCTGAAGCACGAGACGGATATACCCGAAAGAACATATTACGTTGCCGCCACCCAACCCGGCAAGGCGGAAAGCGACAGGCTCGTTCTCACCGTGGCAAAAGACCGGACGAGCAAACCGAGTGTTGCCTCCGCTGTCGTTGCCAAGACCGCCCTCACGCAGTCAAGCGTGAACTTTACCCTCGTCAACGACGACCCCGCCGAATTTCCATCCAATACCGAATGGCGGTTATATGGCGAGGCAGACGCTGGCTCGCCGCTCATCGAAATAAGCGTAACACCCGACAGAACAGGCGGCGGAACAGGCAGCGGAACGCTCCTTGTCCTGACAAAGACCCCCAATATAACGGCAAGGGACTTCTGGCTGGCTGCCCTCGTGCCCGGAAAAATAGAAAGCGAACGGGTGCAAATCACAGTCATTGATTATGACCCGGGCAGGACTCCCACCCCAACCACAACACCGGCAAATGCCCACGTTGCCAAGACCGCCCTCAAGCAGATAAACGTGGTCTTCACCCTGTCTAACGCCCCCAACTACCGCCCGAATACCGTTTGGAAAGTCTATACCGACGCAACGGGAAACACGCGCGCTGCCAACATGAGTGCGTCGCACAGCGGTGTGCTCCTGACCCTGACATCCACCCTTGATGATGTGCTGGTCAAAACTTACTACGTTAGTGCCACCGAAGGCGACCTCACGGAAAGTCTGCGGATACCACTCACGGTGGGCTTACCCTCATCCACCCCCCCCCCCCCTATCGGACAAACACCCACGCCCATAGTGTCCGTTCCAAGCCTCGACAAAACATCTCTCTTGCAGACAAGCATAAACTTTACCTTGGACAACGCCTCCGCATACTCGCCGACGACATGCACATGGACGGTCTATGCCGCGGCAACAGGAAACTCACCATCGCCCGTTTCTGCGACCCTTCTCTATGGCTCAATTTTGAGGCTGTCGTACACCTCGGATATTCCCGCACAGGACTATTGGGTGACTGCCTCCGAACCCGGCAAGACCGAAAGTGCGCGGCTGAAACTCACGGTTGTCGCATATATACCGGGCAGCACACCGACACCGGTTTTTGCCTCCCCCCTCCAAAAGCCACCCACAGCGGTGCCGAGCATGAACTTTCCGCTGCTCAACGCCACCGATTATTCGGGTTCGACCGAATGGACGGTTTATTCCACGGCAACGGGAACCGCAGTAGACAACAACGTAACCGTCACCCTCAGCAACGCATCGCTGATTCTGACATCCATCACCAACGATGTGGCGGCGAAGGACTACTGGATTACAGCCCACAACGCTCCCACCCGCACCGAAAGTGCGCGGCGAAAACTCACGATAGACGCCGCTCCACAGACACCAACACCGGTACTGCTATCGACAACCTTCACAAGACTGCCAGACCCTCCGGTGCCAAGCGTAACAACGCAGGTACTCAACTACAATCCCCCCTACTCGAGCAACAGTATATGGAATATATATGACGTGGAATGGGACGGCGCACCGATTACTTACCTTATCCCAACCTTCAACCCGACAACCGGGGAACTGCTCATGACATCCAACAAGGGCGATGTGCCGTCGCTGAATTACTGGATTACCGCACAGGAACCCCTCAAATCCGAAAGTGCGCGACAAAAATTCACAGTTACCACATCACTGACACCACCGCCACCACCACCACCGCCACCACCACTACAGACAAAAACACCGGTCATACAATATACCGTCTTCGGAACAGCGTGGCCGAGTAAGGGACCATCAGCCACTGACCTCTATGCAAAAGGAAATACTAAAGAGGGACCGGGTGCTGTCACTGTAGCGGGTGCTGTCAATACTGTAGCGGGTGCTGTCAATATTATAGGACCAATCTTAAAAGTGAAACTGCTCAACAGTCCCCCCTACTCAAACAATTGTTTATGGAATATATACGATGCAAGCGGCAATAATCTGGCTTTCTCCACCGCGTCGCTGACCTACTACCCCGCAAGCCAGGAACTGGTCTTGGCGGATGTCAACAACATTCAATTGAAAGCGCAAGACTACTATATTACCGCCCAGGAACCCCTTGAAGATGAAAGTGAGAAGTTGCGCATCGATGTGGTGCGGAAGTATCTCGCCAGCAACCGGTTCAATTCCTACGTCGGCGACCATATACTGACCATTACGTTGCCCACCAGCATCCTCGTTGATACGATGCTCCACAATGACCCTAGTATTTCTGGTGATCCTTATCTGACCGCCAGAGGCAACGATGCCGGCATCTTTGCTCCGCAATCGAGCCTCTCCTTGTCGCACTTCATCCTCGACTCGCCGGGCAAACCCGGATATACCCATCTGACCGGCGGCAAGGTGAAGCGCGTCGACGACCATACGGTTGTCATTAGCGGTTTGCCCTCGGTGTTGTCCGAAAACGCAGACAACGACCGGCAGAGACTCCTCATAGATGCCGATGCTTTTAATACTATTTATCCTAACTTTGAAATAGAGGTAAAATCAGGCGGCGGCAACGGGCGCCCAACCTTTGTGACAACAGGAACAGGCAACGACCTTCCGTTGTATTCCCACACCGGCAACCGCACGGTGACCTTTATTGCGCAGTACAAGCACGACTACGACCCCCTCCCCGGCGGCGGCTCTCGTCCGCGCAATCCGCTCGACGGCGGTGCCACCTTTGTTCCGCAAGAATACCTCAACTTGTCGCAATTCTCTCTCACCCCGCATGGAACAACCGGATTTACCAGTCTGAACGGCGGCACGATAACGCGCGTCAACGACCATACGGTCACCATTAGCGGTTTGCCCGAATTGGCGACCTCCGGAAAAGCCGGATTCTCCGTAGCTGCCTCTGCATTCGCCACTATTTTTCCTAAAAGTCGGGAGGGAATCCACGTGCTTGCACATGCAAACGGGCTGCCTTCGCTTCAAGTCTTCGCGATGGAACAGAAGGAGGTGGTTTACGAAGGGTTCGTTGAAGTGGACGGTCCCACCCCTATCCCCCCCCAATGGTTTGTCAGAGGTGCTAAATATGCGGCACTCACCGGCGTCAACAGCAGCCCTTTTAGTTGGGTAGAACCAGATCCGACCCTAAATCGCCAGTTCATGATACAAGGGTACCCTTCTATCACCTTCTATATCACCGGGCTTCACGACGGAAACACCACCTACTATGGTCGGTTGTTGCGAGACGGGGAGTTGATTGAAGATGAAGGCCCGTTGAAGGTTATCGCCCGCACCACCTGGTATGTGGAACCGGGAGCCACCGGCAAATATGGCTTCACCCTCGCCGACAAAGTATCCTTAACGACCTGCCGGGCACGTATGCAGTCTTTTTACCGCGGAGACGGAGCGGTCGTCTGGCCCCAGAAAGGATACACCGATGAGTGGCACGGGATAATAAGGTTGTTCGCCAATGAGTCGGCTGCCATGACCTTCGACATCAGCAACGACGACCCGAAGTATATCGACCTGGTGAATAATGAGGTGGCAGGAACGCTAACCGTCGGAGATGTAATCGTCGGCAACAACAAACATCTTACCCTCGACGGGGTCAATCCTCTCAGCTTGCAGGTAAATCAGGGTGCTACGGCTACGATAAAGGGGTTGCGAACGAATGTAGACGGCAACATAATAGTAGCGGGCGAGGTAACGGTGGAGAACGGCACACTCCGCGGCAACTCGCTGCATGTGCGGCAAACCGGCAAGGTCACCGTGAACGCAGGGAGTCTAACCGGCTACATGGAAGTGAGCGGCGAGGTCATCATGAACGGCGGCAACTTCAACAGTGTGAGGATGGATGTTAATTCAAATATGGGCACAACGGGCGGCAGGCTCACCATATATTGGGGGACAAACGTCAACGCCGCCTCCCGAATATATCTGAATGGCACGGATGTAACTCCCGCCAACTGGGCGAGTGTTTCTTATCCCTATGTTGTGGCGGCACCCTAAAACACTAAACAGTTGAAGATATGAAACATTCGATGAAACATTCGGTTTTTGCAGTTGTGCTGCTGTGTATGGCTTTGGCGGGGGGAGCACCGGCGAAGCCTGCGCGTGGCGGAACGGAATTGGCAGCGGTGTTTTTTCCGGTTGGCAGTAGCGAAGTGCGTGCCGGTCAGATGGCGGGCGTGGCTAAGGCGGCTGCCTATTTGGCGGCTCACCCCCGCGCCGGATTGGTGCTGGCTTCTTCCGACGACTTGCCTTTGGCTAAGAAACGCTCCGATGCCATCGTGGAGGTGCTGACGGCGGAGTTTGGCATCGCCGCAGAGCGTTTGTGTGCCCGCTATTATGCGCGCGCCGGGCAGCCGTTCAGCGAAAACGGCTTAGACTGTGTGGTGCTTTTTGTTCAACCCTTAAAACGTAAAAAATGAATATTGCAGTAGTAGGAACCGGTTATGTGGGCTTGGTGACAGGCACGTGTTTCTCGGAGATGGGTATCAACGTCACGTGCGTAGACATTGATGCCGCGAAAATTGAGAAGTTGAAACAGGGCATCATCCCCATCCACGAGCCGGGGCTGAGCGAACT
Source organism: Bacteroidia bacterium (assembly GCA_025996815.1). Classification (GTDB taxonomy): domain Bacteria; phylum Bacteroidota; class Bacteroidia; order Bacteroidales; family Azobacteroidaceae; genus Azobacteroides. The sequence goes on along the minus strand of BNTT01000012.1, from coordinate 30,698 downwards.
GGTGGGGAAAAATTACCGCTCGGAGCGACTCCGCTTCACGACCGACCTGACGCAGTGTCTGGACGATGTGGAAATCGTTTTCAGTGCCGTGGGCACGCCTCCCGACGAAGACGGCAGTGCCGATTTGCGCTATGTGCTGGACGTGGCGCGCACGATTGGACAGCATATTAAACGGTATATCCTCGTGGTGACCAAGAGCACGGTGCCCGTGGGGACGGCGCAAAAGGTGAAGGCAACCATTCAGGCGGAACTCGACAAGCGGGGTGTGAGTATCCCGTTTGACGTGGCGTCTAACCCCGAATTTCTGAAAGAAGGCACGGCGGTGGACGATTTTATGCGGCCCGACCGCGTGGTGGTGGGCACCGAGAGCGACCGCGCCCAAGAACTGATGGGCAAACTCTATCGCCCGTTCACGCTCAACAACCACCGCGTCATCTACACCGACATCCCATCGGCGGAGATGATTAAATATGCCGCCAACGCGATGCTGGCGACGCGCATCTCGTTTATGAACGACATCGCCAACCTGTGCGCATCGGTGGGTGCCGACGTGGATATGGTGCGGCAGGGCATCGGCTCCGACCCGCGCATCGGCAGCCGCTTCCTCTATCCGGGGTGCGGCTACGGTGGCTCCTGCTTCCCCAAAGACGTGAAAGCCCTGATTAAATCGGCATCCGAACATCGCTACGATATGCAAATCCTGCGCGCAGTGGAGGCGGTCAATGAAAGGCAAAAAACGCTGCTGTTCAGCAAGTTAGAAAACTTTTTCAAGGCATCGGGCGAAACGCTCTCCGGCAAGACCATCGCGCTGTGGGGGTTGGCATTCAAGCCCGACACCGACGATATGCGCGAGGCACCTTCGGTGGTGGTGATGGATGCGCTGCTGGCGGCAGGCTCCACGGTCAAGGTCTACGACCCCGTGGCGATGAACGAATGCCGCCGCATCAAGGGCAACGCCGTAACCTACGCCGCAGATATGTATGAGGCAGCCGGCGGGGCAGATGCGCTGCTGCTGCTGACCGAATGGAAAGAGTTTAGATTGCCGGCGTGGGACGTCCTGAAAAAAACGATGCGCCAACCGGTCGTCATCGACGGACGAAATATCTACAACAAAAAAGAGATGCACGCCAATGGATTCCACTACGAATGTATCTAACTGGTATGCCGCCCGCGTCAAGTATAGAACGGAGAAAAAGATAAAATCCCTCTTGGAAGCCGCCAAAACGGAGCATTTCATCCCGCTCAAAACGGTGGAGACCACACGCAACGGCAAAAAAACGCACCGCGAAAAGCCGCTTATCCCCTGCCTGATATTCGTGCACGCCAGCCGCAAGAAGGCTTTTGCATTGCCCGAAATGACGGGCTGCACCATCAATTATATCCGCAACGCCGAGACCAAAACATTGCAGGTTATCCCCGACAAGCAGATGCAAGATTTTATGCAGGTGGTGGATTTGAGCACAGAAAGCGGGGTCGAACTTCTGACCGCCAACTTGAAGCGGGGCGACAAGGTGCGCGTGGTGCGGGGCATTTTTGCGGGCATTGAAGGCGAATTGGTGCGCATCAAAGGTCACAAGCGCGTGGTGGTGCGCTTGGAGGGGCTTGTTTCGCTGGCAACGACCTACATCCCTGCCGATTTCCTCGAGTTGATTTAATTATCTGGCACAACGACGAACTCCGCCATCAGCCACCCTTGTGCGGGTCGGGGATTGATTAGTCCTTCATCACCAATGTTCAGTCTCAGTTTGTCAGCCGTTAATGTTGCAAAAGAGATATAAGCGGGGGAGCCGGTGTAGTTCCAATTGGTGCCGTATTTTATTGTGAGTGGGGCAATATCCTCTGCCCATCCCCACCCTTCTATGGAGCCGTCAGGTGCAAGATAGTGACCCGGTAAATAGTAGCCAACATACGTAAAAGTCATGGAATAGTAGCCAACATACATATTGGTGAAGATGCCCAGAACGACATCCTGCCAACCTTGTCCATAAGCAGCGGTATATTGTTGGTTCACTTCTGCGGTGATATACTGCTGTTGAATTTCAAGTTTTGAACATATCCATGTGTGGCATAGCCATTCCGTTTGCTTGGCAAGTTCTTCCTCGGTGGCACCTTCCATAAAATCCGCCTCCGTGAAGGAATAGGCGGGCGTTGCGGTGGTCATCTCCGGATAGATGTGCACCACCTCGGTTTTGCCTGCCGTGAGGGTGCCGCTTGTGAGTTGCAAGTTCATGCGGTAGTATCCCGCCGGCAGTTGCCATGTGTCTGCCCAATTCCCTGCGGCTATTTCTGCGGGGGGCATCGGATAAATTCCGCCGCCCATCGTGCCATTGATGCCCGTGAAACTCAGCGAGGCAGAACTGACAGTGGGGGGAAACCAGACGGAAAGGGCGAACCGTCCCATCGCATCCTCATTCAGAATCGGCGCAAGGGGGATGGTCGCCGAGGTGTTTGCTCCCATAACGACGGTTGCGGTTGTGCTGCCTTGGGCGAGTTTCGTGTCGTCTTTAAATGCGGAGGCGGTGATTGTCCAGTTGCCTGCGACCAGCTCCACCGTTTGCGCACCGGCGTTGGGAGCAAATGACAGGGGGGCTTTGGTCGCCGTGGGGTGGGAAAAACTTAATTCAAAGCGCGTAAATTGCGCCCTGTCCGGAGTGAGCGTCCGGAGGCTGCTCTCGCCGACAGAAACGGTTAAACTGCTATGTTCGCCGTCGTCCTCCTCCTGTGGAGTGATGCACCCTGCAAAAAGAGAGGCTCCTGCCAGCAGGGCTATGCCTGCGATGTATTGTAACTGTTTCATATTCAGATTGTTTTAATTTATTTAACCACTTTGAAAGGCACCACCTGCGAATAGGGGACATTGTTTCTGACTCCGGTGAAGGTGACGGAATGTGTCCTGATGCCATAGTCGGCGGCATTAATGGTGATGCTGTTGCCGTAGGCTGTTGCCGCCGTGTTGCCGTCGATATACCACGCCACGTCGGTGTATCCGGTTGCGCTCAAAACAAGCGAGCCGGGGTGTCCGGTCCAATTCTTAGACAGGACGTTTTGCCCGTCGTTCCCCGTGATGACTATTGCGCCGCCGAAGTCCATGCCGATGGTTATCTGGGTTCCGGTTACTATTACCTCCACGTAGGGGCATACCTCCGTTGCCGTTTTGTATCCGGTTGCATTTTTATTGGTGTTGGTAACCTCCACATAGTAGAAAACTGTTCCGGAAGTAGTTGTAGAAGGCGTATAACTGTTTGTTGTTGCGGAGGGGATACGGGTTGCTCCGTCAGTCGTTCGTGAAGTGGTGCTGTACCACTGATATGTAAGCGTTCCGCCGTCCGGTGTGTATGCTTCAACCCTGATGGGGTTGGCAATGGCGTATTGTGCGTATTTTATCGGATATTCTTCTGCGTCCCATACAACAATAACAGGCATTTCCGCATCAGTGCTGCCCGGACCCGGATTATAATTGTCGCCGACCGTAACCGTTGCAGTGGCTTTTTTTTCGCTGTCGGAGGTGGTTACAGTGATAGTGGTGTTGCCGACGGCTATGGCGGTTACCATTCCGTTAGATACCGAAGCCACATCAGGGTTGGAACTCTCCCACATCCAGCCTTTAATGTCGGCGTTTTCCGGTGATACGATGGGTGTGAGCTTTTCTCTTTCTCCTGTCCACAAGTATAAACTTGTTTTATCGAGGGCTACTCCGGTTACCGGCACTGTTACTTTTGTGGAGTCGGTTGGGGTCGATGGGTCTGTTGGGACAGTGGGGTCTGTTGGGTCGGTGGGATTTGTTGGGTCGGTTGGGTCTGGGACTACCGTTTCACTGCCTGCTGTGCAGCCACCTATGAAGAGTGTGGCTGCCAGTGCGAAGCATATAATTTTTTTTACTTTCATTTCATTAAATTTTATTGTTACCAATTGCCATTTCCATGTGCCATCTTGCCGGCTTGACCTGCGGCGACCCACTGCTTCGGGTGATTTGGTGCTTGTATATAGCCAAATGCTACGCCATAGATGTTGCGGCTGAGGGCACCAAATTGACTGTCCGTTATTATTTCAATCCACTTGTTTTTGTTTGTGTCCGCGGGGTTGGTGGAGTAGTAAGCCATCTTGCCGTCATTGCCAACGGCGACCCATTTGTTGTCTCCGTATGTGATGCTGTTGATATGGTTGGAGCCAAATATAGCACTAACCTCCGGCACCTCCGTCCACGTTTCTCCGTCCTCGGAGGAAGCCATCTTGCCGCTATTGCCAACGGCGAGCCATTTGCCATCTCCGTATGCTACACTATTGATAGACCCGCCGCTGAAAGAGCCAACCGTGACAAGCGTCCACGTTTGTACGTCCTCGGTGTCCTTGGAGTAGGCAATCTTACCGCCATCGCCAACGGCAACCCATTTGTCGTCTCCGTGTGCTATGCCACGGATGGTGGAAGTGCCAAATTTACTGTCTGCCACCGCCTCCCAAGTGTAAGTGTTATCGGTGGTGTTGACTCCGGCAGACCAAGCCATCTTGCCGTCATCGCCGACGGCAACCAACGCGCCACCGGATGATTGGATGGCTATGCTACGAATGCCGGCGGAGCCAAATTTACTGTCTGCCATCGCCGTCCACGTTTCTCCATTCGTGGAGGAAGCCATCTTGCCGCTATTGCCAACGGCGACCCACCTGTTCCCCTGAGATACTATGCCATTGATATCAGAAGTGCCAAATTTACTGTCTGCCACCTCCTCCCACGTTTCTCCGTCCGTGGAGGAAGCCATCTTGCCCGATACACCGACAGCGACAAATTTGTAGGAGCCTTCACTTTGGGTGCCCCCGGCGGCTACGCCACGGATGTGGGCACTATTATTATCAAATGGACCCACCTCTGTCACTTTCTTCCATACTTCATCGCGGTATGTAACGGTAATGCAGTACGGTTTACTTCTCACTGTGTTTTTATTATTATTATTATTATTGGTAACTTCTACATAATAATAGGTGGTTCCTACTGTGGTGGTAAGCGGGTCACAATCCGGGGCGGAACCAACACTTTTCCCCCCGGTCGTACGCCACCACTCATACGTGAGGTCTCCGCCATCGGTAACAGTCGCCTTTACTGTCAGCGGTTTAGGGACTTCACCTTGTTGGTAGGTTGTGTCCTGGTCAAGTTCTTCAATCTTCGGCTCTTCGGCATTGCCAACGGGAGGAACGGAAGGAGTAATGGTAATTTTAGCGGTATTACTCGCCACCGTGGCGGGCTGTGCGCTACCAAGCGTGTTTGTAACTTCCACATAATAAAAATAATCTACTGCCTTGTCTATCGCCGGACGATGAGAGGATGTTGTTTCAGTTGAAGATGTTGTTGCAACGGAAGTTCCCCCTGTTTTGCTGTCTGTAGTATTCTGAAACCACTCGAATGAAAGTGTCCCGCCGTCGGGGCTGGTTGCTTCTACGGTGAGGGCGACCAGCCCCGTCAGATCGCCTTGCTTATAAGTTTTGCTCGCCGGATGTGTTTTAATCGTCGGCGGTTTGGCACTGGCAACGATGTCAATGGCAGCCGCGCGACTTGTATCACTGGCGGTTTTGTTGCCGGTTGCGTCAGCTTTGGTGTTGGTAACAACCACATAATACCACGTTTTCTGGGTGGGGAGAGTATAGGTCAAAATGGACTCTGTTTTTCCGTCAAGGAGAGTTCCCTCCGTGTTGCTGTCTGTAAGGTTACTATACCACTGATACGAGAGCGTTCCGCCGTCGGTAACAGTCGCCTCTACCGTCAGCGGCTTAGGGGTGGCACCTAATACATAGAACGTGTCTTGGGGGGCTACGATAATCTCCGGCTTTTCAGCATTGATAAAGGTACCGACGGGGGCAATTTCAATGCGTGCCACACGGGTGGTGTCCATAGCCGTCTTGGTGCCATTTACGGCACCGTTGGTGTTGGTAACTACCGCGTAATAGTAGTAAGTTCCCAGCGGAAAAGTAGGAGGTGTCAAAGTCTCTGATGTAGCAGGAGGTACTATGGGTGTTCCCCCCGTGGTGCTGTTTTCAGTGTTACGATACCACAGATACGAAAGCGTTCCGCCGTCGGGGCTGGTTGCCTCTACTGTCAGCGGTTTAGGGGTGGCTTCTGCCATGTAGGTAGTGTCTTGAGGGTGTACGGTAATCGTCGGCGGTGCGGCATCTGTAACCTTAGTGGAGGGTGTAACTGTAACGTCGATAAATTCTTCACTTTGCGCCGTAGTGCTTACGTCGAAAGAACTGTTGCTATTGGTAACTAACACACGATAGCGCGTTGTTCCGAGCTCGGCGGTGGATGGAATATATGTGGCATTCGTTGCGCCGGGAATCGCGTCTCCATCTCCCGGGGTAGGGTCTGTAACAGGGTTTTTCTTACCATACCATTGATACCGGAGGATTCCGCCGTCGGGGCTGGTTGCTTCTACCACAAGTGGCTCAGCAGGGTCGCCCTGTTCGTAGGTTGCATATTGGGGGAAGTTTGCGGCAATCGTCGGCTTTCCGGAATAGGTGGTAGCATAAACGTTAACTATCGCGGTTGCAACCTTAGTGCCGTCAATAGTGGTTGCGGTAATTTTCGCTGTCCCTTCGCCGCGGGTATCAACCCGAGCGTTAAATACTACCCCGGTGCCGGAGATAACTTCCTGACTGACGGCAGTTACTGTGGCAATATACTCGTTGTCTGTGCTCCAGTTTATTCCCGGATTGGCGGCGTTTGATGGTGTTACAATAGCCCGCACGTCTGCCCCTTCTCCGGCACGAAGAAGAGGTAACCGAAGAGTTGGCACAAGTTCGCCTGTGTATGGGTCTATTAAGGATATTCCGGTTACTCTCATCTCCTCTTCCAGCATACAGCCGCTCATAGCAAGCAGCGCAGAAACAGCTAAACAAATAATACTTTTTCTTTTCATCGTAATCAAAAATAATTATTTCGCTGCAAAGTTACAACTATTATCTTAAATAACAATGAAAAAAAAGGTTTTTTACGCTATTTATACAGAAAATAGGGCTTTGCGCGTTGCTTGAAACGCTCCACATCCTCGTTCCAGATGGGGAGAATTGATGCTACCGTGAACGTTTGGGCGAATGTTGTGCGGATGCGGGTGGTGCCACACACCTTGTCGAACATATTCAGGCGCGACTTTTCGCTGAGGGCGAAAACGTCCTGTTCGGGATGAAGCCGGCGGCATTCCTGAAGCACATAAAACTGCAGCAGGGTCAGCGGCACGCGGTCGTAATCGGTGATGTGCGTCTGCACGCCGTGCAAAAACACCCCTTTCTGCGCACCGTAATAGGGCTTGAAGTGGATGGGACGAAACTGCACGCCGCTGATTTTCAGGGCGTTCAGGTTGTTTGCCAACTTCTCGGCATCAATCCATTCGGCGGCAAAGAGTTCAAACGGCAGGGTGTAGCCAACGCCGATATTGAACGAAGAGAGTTCGCCGAGTATGCCCGAAATGGGGTAATGATAGGCGGTGGTCGCGTGCGGGATATGCGGCGACGAGATGACCCACGGCAATCCGGTGGCTTCAAAATTCATCTTGCGCTTCCAGCCGCGCATCTTCACCACCGTGAGTTTGGCGCGCACCTTATTTTTGAGCAACCCCTCGCTGTTGAGGAAAGTTGCCAATTCGCCAACGGTGAAGCCGTGCACGTAGGTAATCGGGAATTGGCTGACCAGCGATACTAACTGCGGCTCCACATTGGGTTGCCCCTCGAACTTGTTGCCACCCAACGGGTTAGGTCGGTCGAGCACGACAAATTCGATGCCGTTTTCAGCCGCCGCCTCCATCGCCAAGCCCATCGTGCTGATGAACGTGTAGGAGCGCGAGCCAATGTCCTGAATGTCGTATATCAACACATCAATGCCTTGCAGCATCTCCGGCGAGGGCTTTTTGTTCTTGCCGTAGAGACTGTGGACGGGCAATCCGGTTTGCGGGTCGGGTGCGCCGCCGCCAAATTCCTCTCCGGCATCGTATTCGCCCCGCACGCCGTGCTCGGGGGCATACAGAGCCACCAAATTCACGTTGGGGGCTTCAAACAGAATGTCGAGGGTGGATTTCAGATTTCTGTCCACGCCCGTCTGATTGGTGAGCAACCCCACGCGCTTGCCCTCCAACAGTTTGAAATGGCTCTCGCGCAACACCTCGATGCCCGTTTTCACCTGCGCCGAGGCGGTGGTTGCCATCAACAGGGAGGCAACGATGAAAATTCCAATTTTATTCTGCATATAAAAGATAGGGTTTACGTTGTTTCTTGAATTTTTCTACATCGCCCTGCCACATCGCCTTGATTTCGTCGGCACTTTTGCCCTCCTTAATCATCTTGCGGACGTAATCGACCCCGATGAGATTTTCAAAAAAGGAGCGGAAAAAGTGGTCGTCCAAGTTCATATTGCGGTAGGCATCAATGAGATAGCTCAAATCTATTCCTTTTTTCCAAACTGCCTCCTCCGACAGGTGGCTCAAATCCACTCCGTAGCACAATTTATCCTGCTGCGGCGGCTTCGGTGCCGAGGGCATCGACTTGGGCGTGAACGTAAAATCGTAGCCCTTCATATTCGGGTGTCCGTAAATCTGAAACGGGAGCGAGGTGCCGCGACCCAAACTCACAGGCGTTGCCTCAAAATAGCAGATGGAGGGGTAGAGATACACAGAGAGCATATTCGGCAGGTTGGGCGACGGCAGAATGGGCAGGCGATACATTGTTTGATGCGTGTAGTTCAGGCATTTGACGACCGTGATGTCGCATTGCCGCCCTTGGGGGAGCCATTTTTCGCCGTTCACCATCCCGACGAGTTCGCCGAATGTCAAGCCGTGGACAACAGGTATCGGCAGCCCGCCCACGCCCGATTTGTATTTCATATTGAGAATCGGACCGTCCACATAATGCCCATTGGGGTTGGGTCGGTCGAGCAAAATCACCTTTTTGTGCTGCTCGGCGCAGGCATCCATCATCTTGGTAACCGTGATGTAATAATTGAAGAAGCGCACACCCACGTCCTGCAAATCCACAATCAGCACATCAAACTTTTTCAGAGATTCCGCGCCGGGCTTGCCGGGTTGCACGCCATCGTAGAGCGACAGGATGGGCACGCCGGTCTTTTCGTCCACCGAACTTGCAACGTGGTCGCCCGCCCCGGCTTGTCCGCGAAACCCATGTTCGGGAGAAAAAATCGCCGTCACATTCACCTTGTTCTCCATCAGCACGTCCAGCAGGTGCTTGTCGCCCACCTTCCCCGATTGGTTGGAGAGTAGCGCGATGCGCTTGCCCTTCAAAAGGGGGAAATACTCGGCAGTTCGTTCTGCTCCGACGGTGACTGGTGGCGGCTGCGCCGCCGCACATAGCACGCTGCATAGTGCGCATACAATAATTGATAACTTTTTCATATTTATAATGTTTAAATTATTTTACCCTGTCATTCCTATCATTTACCCTATCATTTACCCTATCATTTACCCTATCATTTACCCTATCATCTACCTATCATCTACCTATCATCTACCTGTCATCTACCTATCATTTATCATGCACTTTATCATCTTTATCATGCACTTTATCATGCACTTTACCCTGTCATTCCTGTCATTTACCCTGTCATTTACCCTGTCATTTACCCTGTCATTTACCCTGTCATCCATTCACCATCTTTATCTGAACCTTTACGTTCTATTATTTTTAACTCAACAAGGCGAGCCAAAATTTTTCTTAGATGACGTTCTGATAATGATAAATTAGTTGCCATATCTATTGCAGTAATTTTCGGAGTTCCCTGAATCAATGCCAAAATCTCATCCGCATATTTAATCTGACTGATTTTTTCCAAATTAACTGTGTCGTCAACTCCATCCTCTGTATGCCTGACCGTCAACTTGAACACATCGCCCTCCTCCATGATGGGCATCGCACCCTTGACGTATATGGGGCAATAGTAAAACATGTTTCTAATGCCGGAACCTAAATCTTCTACCCAGCCTAATTGTCTGAAAAAATCGGAGATGGTTGGATTTTTGGGATGCGGGACGACATTTTCCGGCGTAATAAGTCCCATAGTGTTCGGAATCGTCCAATTTTCACTGACAACGGTTTCTTTGTATATGGTGAGCCTTGACGGATAAGGAATTGAAAATTCTCTGTGAACCAACAGGTTAGCCACCATTTCGCGAAAAATAAGTTCCCTGATGCTTCGCCGTTGGTTGCCTTCGAGATAAAACCTGTCCGGCGTGTGCTTGCGGATAAATGCCATTAAGCGGGAGTATGCCTCAATCAAATTGCAGGTAATGACATCGCGGTCGTCGTATCTGTCCACATTGTCTTTTCGGCACAAAGCGTCCGTCTTGTAATGACCGCACACAGACCTTATGGTGGCTTCCGTGCCAAACGTCAAGGCTGCCGCCAAGGTATATCCCGATTGATTGGTGTGAATATCCGTCAGATACATTTTGGCAGACCTTAGCAGTTCTTCGTTACTCATGTTTAGCCAGGGATGGTCGGGACGCTCCACCTTTACTAAATTTCGTACCATCTTAAAACATTCCGGTTCAAAGTGCTCCATTCGCAGGTTTGGGAACACTTTGTTTTCGGTAAAACCGTCATATTTGCGCACAAACAAACTCATGATAAGGTGCTGATTGTTCAATTTGTAATCGCCTTCATGGTTGCGGTCGTAATAAACGCCCAAATGGGTGTGGACTTGCGAACTTTCCGGCACATAGATGCAAATGATTTTCTTGCCGTCGATTTCAACCACCTCGCTTGAAAGATAAAACGTTGGCGAAATGAGTTGCGGATTATTCATGTCATCAGCCAATACTTTTAATTGGGCAGGCAGTGTTTCTTCTTGAATACCCTCAATAGAACCGTTATCTTTCACGCCGAGCAAAATATGCCCGCCTTTCCTGTTCAAAAAAGCGCAGATTGTTTCAAACACATTGCGGGGCAATGCCGAATACGATTTTTTAAATTCAATATTCAAACCTTCGCCCTTGGCTATTATGGACTTTATTTTTGCGGCATCTGTCATGCTCCATTTTTTTAGACTTTCTTTATTCCAATCCCCGGCAAATCACTCAGCATCAAAACCCCTTTCTCAACAGTGGTGCCTTTGTATATGTCGTTGCTAATCAGCAGATTGCCATCCAAGTCGGCGAAATCAACTGCGGGGGAAATTTGCGAGGCGGCGGAGATGGCGCAGGAGGTTTCCGTCATGCAGCCAATCATCACTTTCATGTTGAGGGCGCGCGCCATGTTGAGGATTTTCCACGCCTCGCGCATTCCGGTACATTTCATCAACTTGATGTTTACGCCTGTGAATGCGCCTTTCAGTTTTGCCACGTCCGTCAATCGCTGGAACGACTCGTCGGCGAAGATGGGGAGGGGGCTGCGCTCGGTGACCCACGCGGTGTCGTCGAGGCGATGCTTCGACATCGGCTGTTCCACCATCACGATGCCTTTTTCTTGAAGCCAATAAATCATGTCGAGGGCGTAATGCTTGTCCGTCCAGCCCTGATTGGCATCCACCGCGATGGGTTTGTCCGTCACGCTGCGGATGGCTTCAATCATCTCCTTGTCGCCCGGGCGACCCAATTTTACTTTCAGAATATTGTATTTAGGAGCGTCTTCGCGGGTTTTCTGCTTCACCACTTCGGGCGTGTCAATCCCAATTGTGAATGTCGTGGAGGGTGCCAACGCTTTGTTCAAACCCCATATTTTGTGCCACGGCTGCCCCATAATTTTGCCCACCAAATCGTGCAACGCGATGTCGATGGAGGCTTTGGCGGCGGTGTTGTTTTCGGTGATTTTATCGACGTAAGCGAGGATGTCTTCCAATTCAAACGGGCTTGCGAACTGCTCCAAGTTCACTTTTTTCAGAAATTCGATGACCGATGCCTGCGTTTCGCCCAGATAGGGCGGCATAGAGGCTTCGCCGTAGCCGGTGATGCCGTCGTATTCGATTTCCGTCAAAACGACCGGCGTGGTGGTGCGCGACGAGTTGGCAATCGTGAAAACGTGCCTCAACTGCAAGTCGTAGGTGCGAAAAGTCAGTTTCATCTTGCCGCTGCCGGCGGGAGATTTGCTTTTGCTACTCTGCGCCAACAAATTCATCGGCAAAGCGGTTGTCATCGCTGCCAGGGCGGATGCCTTGAGAAAATTTCTGCGTTCCATATTATTCTTGTGCTTTATATAGAGGATTATCACTGATTTTCCAAATACCTTCCGTGCCGACGGCTCCGAGCACCCTTCGTGCCCGCAGCAATTCGGCGGTGTTGTGCCCGTCATAAGCGGGGCTCGCGGGGTCTAAACTGTTGATGCGGATGTAGCCGGAGGCGTGGATAAACTCCTTATCGCCGATATAGATAGCCACGTGGCGCACTTTATCCTGTCCGTCTTCGGTTTTTTTGCCAAAAAACAGTAAATCGCCCGGGCGGAGGTTGTCGTAGCCCGCGCTAATATCCACGACGGTGCCGTTCCGTGCCTGCTGCGAAGCGTTGCGTTGCAGGATGATGCCGTGTTTCAGGAAGACTGTCTTTGCAAAACCGCTGCAATCCAACCCTTTCGGCGAGGTGCCTCCCCAAACGTAGGGGATGCCTTTCAGCGTCAGGGCTGTCTGTACGATGCTTTCTTCGGTCAGTTGGATGCCCGCCTGCCAGTCGGCAAACAGTTTGCTTTGCGTTTTTAGCACATAGCCTTGGCGACCGTCCGGATACGATACCTTGTAAAATGGTCCGCTCTTGCCTTCGTATTTCAGCAAGTCGCCAAAAACGATGTCGGATGCCCGCTGCCCGTTTTTGTTGGGCGTTTCGTAGGCAAAGCCGTAATCGTCCGTAAAAATGACCTTGGGGGCTACTGTCCACGCATTGAACGCGGCTTTGTCCAAGCGCGTCAGCGTGCCGTTCATCACCCACGCGATGTAGCCTTCGGGTGTTTCCACCCGCCAGAGGTCGTCCGTTTTTTCATAAACGCGCACGGGATGCCCCAGCAGCACCTGCGTGCCCATCTCGGCAGCATAATCTGCCTCCTCCCGCGCATCGGCAACCGACACGTGAATCACGCCATAACCATCTTGCGCCGATACAACCGTCGGCACAAGCATCATCAAGAATAAAATTAGTTTGTTCATTGCTTTTTAATTAGTAAACATAATCCGATAAAGGTGAATAAAGCGTTGAGTATCAAGCGTTCGTGGCTAAATTCGTAGCCGTTGAACCACACTTTGGAGTTGTAGTCCACGATGAAACTCAAGACCGGCGAGGCGATTGCCACGAGCGGCACATATTTGTCGCGCACGGCTCGTTTAACGAATATGCCAAACACAAACATCCCCAGCAGCGGTCCGTAGGTGTAACTTGCCAATTTATAGACCGTGTCGATGACCGAGGCGTTGTTGAGCAGGTTGATGACCACAATCACCACGCCCATCACCACCGCCATACCGATATGTACCCGCTTGCGAATGCCTGCCACTTCCTGCTCCGTCTTTTTCTTCGGGCTTTCCAAAATATCGACCGTGAAAGAGGTTGTCAATGCCGTGAGTGCCGACCCCGCCGCCGCATAAGCCGCTGAAATCAAGCCGATTATGAATAGCAGGCTCACGATGACCGGAAAGAAGCCCTGCGTCGCCAAGAACGGAAACACCTCGTCGCCCTTGTCGGGCAAGGCGATACTGTTTTTCGCCGCAAAAGTGTAAAGCAACACCCCCAACATCATAAACAGCAGGTTAATAAAAATCTGCAACACGCCGCCGGTCATCATATTTTTTTGCGAATCGCGCGGGTTTTTGCAACTCAACGTCTTCTGCATCATATCCTGGTCTAAGCCCGTGGTGGCGATAACGGTGAAGATGCCCGCCAAAAACTGCTTCCAGAAGAAACGCTTGTCGTTCACATCATCGAAAAAGAACGCCTTTGACATATCCGAGTGGGCGATAGTTTCCCACATCGAGCCACCCAAATCAGTAGCAATATAATAGATACACAGCCCCACAGACACTATCAGGCAAAAAGTTTTGAACGAATCCGTCCATATCAGCGACTTCACGCCGCCGCGAAAGGTGTAGAGCCACACGATGCCCACCGTGAAAATCACATTAAGCAGAAACGACAAGTGCAACGGGTCGAAAACCAGCAATTGAAGCACCACGCACACGATAAACAGGCGAATGGAAGCCCCCAACATCTTGGAAATAAAGAAAAACCACGCGCCCGTCTTGTAGGTGGCGATGCCGAAACGATTTTCCAAATATTCATAAATGGAGGTGAGATTCATCTTGTAGAACAGCGGTATCAGCACAAAAGCGATGAGAAATTGCCCCACGGCAAAGCCCAGCACCATCTGCATATAAGAGAAATTGCTCGCGGCAACCATCCCCGGCACAGACACGAAAGTGACACCGGAAATCGCTGCACCAATGGTCGCAAACGCCACCACATACCACGGCGATTTCCGATTGCCGGAAAAAAAGCCCGCATTGTCTGCCTTGCGCCCCGAAAAGTGGGAAATACCAAACAGGACGATGAAATAGACGATGATTGTTATCAATACTAATACAGGTGTCATCAGGCAAATTTATTTTGTCAGTGCGCCGGCTCGTGCAATGCCAATTGTATTTCCGAGTCATCAAACATTTTGACGTTGGTGAGCGTGAAGTTCAGGTCGATGAAATCGCCAAATTCGTTGCAGGTGTCTTGCGCGCATTGCAGCACGTAGCGGACGTCGATGGTCATTTCGCACAAAAAGAGGATGTAGAAATAGTTTGCTTCGATACGGATTTCTTCTATTTCACCCTCGGCGCGCTCAATGGCGTAGGCAAATTCTTTTTCGATGAGCTTGCGCTGATAGTCCGAAAAGGGCTTCAAGCCATTTGAGCGGAAAAAGGAATAGAAACGGAATTTGCAGCCTCTGCCACCCAAGCCGGTGGAAACGAAGACCTGCCTTTCGTCTGTAAATTCGGCGTTCATCGCCAGTTTGGCTTGCATCAGCGACAAACTTATCCAGTCTTCCAGACGAGGGTCTACGATTTTTTTGGCAAACTCCTCTATCGCCCGATATGCCCTCACATCGTTTGAAACAGCCAAATAGGTCAAGGCATATCTCAACTGCTCAAAGGAAGCTCCAGCCCCTGACTGCAAGGCTGCAATCTGCCTGTCCACCGTCTCCTTGGCACTGTTGGCACGCACATATTCCGAATACTTAAAATATTCCATCTGCCTTTCAACAGGCACCATTGTATCCAAAATATGCACCGACTTCCCCAACTGCTGCATCGCCTGTTGGAAGTGTCCAAATAACTCATTCCCATCCATATACATACTGTCTGTTTTTATGCTTTATTAACGATAGTTTTTCTTCCTTGTCAAGCGGTGAGCGAACGAAAAATATTCGTCCACAAACATCTGCATCATATCAAACAACGGCAAAGAGAGGTAAAATCCGGGTAAACCCAAAGCCGTTGCCGTTCTATTTATCACCAACAGTTGCGTAAAAAGCCGAATCAGGTATGCCAATCCCAGCACCGAGAGCCACTCCCAACGCGGAAACAACCACATAATGGAAGCAATCAGGGATAAATAAAACGCTAAGCGCGTCCACTTTTCCAACCGCCAGAAGATGCTGGGGAAGAGTTTATAGTGAGAACTTGTGGCTACGCGGTAACTTTTTATATCGGTCCACGTCTGATTTTCGTTCAACGTAACGTGCATCACGCTTTCGGGTGCCAACTCAACGAAGAGATTGTCGGGACGGGCAATTACATCCACAAAAAGGTCGTCCTCGCCGGCTTCCAAGACCGCCGAATTGGCATTGGAAAAACCGCGCTGCTGCAAAAACCGCTCCTTGCTATAACTCAAATTCTTCCCGTTCGCCATATACGACCTGCCTATCAACGCCGAAGCCGCCATCTTGATGTTGGAAAAGAAGTAGTCGTAAGCCGCATATTGCGACGACGGATTGTTCAGCGCACTGAATCCCAGCACCACAGAATCCGGTTGCTCCACATGGCGCACCATATTCGCAATCCAATCCGAGCCGGAGGGCACACAATTGGCATCCGTCAGCAAAAGCGTGTCGTATTTGGCTGCCTTAACACCCAAAGTAAGCCCTAATTTCCTGTGGCTCAGGCTTATACTCCCTTCCGGAACATACGTGTGATACAAATGCGGATAGTGCGATGCCAGAACGGCAATCACCTCCGAGGTTTCGTCGTTAGACTCGACATCCACGAAAATCACCTCGTAAATCGGGTAATTTTGCTCCAACAAAATCGGCAAATTGTCGCGCAAACTTTGCGCCTCATTTTTGGCACACACAATCACCGACACAGGCGGCTGAGCCGTTCCGGGACTGATTCGCCCCGTTTTGACCCCACACGCATAACGCCGCGGACGTGCCAAAACCCCCCAATAATAAATCAATTGGACAACCAAACAGGCACCCAACACAGACACCAGAAAGATACCCGTTGAGTTTAACTCACCGAAAGCGTGCAAGTCTATGTCCAAGTCCGAAAAAAAATTATTCATATATAAAGTATTCATAATAAATCTGAAAAATAAGCCGCCGGCAACTGCCGACAATTATACTGAGATGCCATTATTTCGCCATAAGCCCCCGCCGAGCGCAGAGCAATCAGGTCGCCACGCTGCGTTTCGGGCAGCGGGATGTCTTTTGCGAAGCAATCAGACGACTCACAAATGGGTCCCACAACATCGTAAATGACCTCTTTTTTGTCGGAAGTCAAATTCTGTATCGCGTGCGATGCCTGATAGAGGGCGGGACGAATCAGTTCCGTGAATCCCGCATCCAAAATCACAAACCGCTTCTCGCTGCCTTCCTTCACATACAGCACTTTGGAAATCAGCGCACCGCATTGCCCTACAATCGACCGCCCCGGCTCAAAATGAATCTGCTGATGGGGCTGAACGGGAAAATTGTCGTAAAAAATCTTGAAATAAGTGCCGAAATCGGGAATCGGATGCGCATCGGGCTGTGCGTAATCAATGCCAAGCCCGCCGCCAAAGTTCAGGTTTTCGACCTGCACACCGCGTTTCTCCAAATTGGCTTGCAATTCGCGCACGCGCCCGCACAGTGCCCTGAACGGCTCCAAATCAAGCAGTTGCGAGCCGATATGAAAATGCAACCCAATCAATCGCACGTGTGGCAAGCACGCCAGGGAGTCCAACACGCCGTCTAATTGGTCGAGATTGATGCCAAATTTATTTTCTTTCTTGCCCGTCGTGATGTGCGCGTGGGTGTGAGCATCCACTTCGGGGTTGACGCGCAGAGCCACACGTGCCGTGCGCCCCTTTGCCGCCGCCAGAGCGTCAATCACCTGCAATTCGGGGAGCGACTCCACATTGAAGCAAAAAATATCCTTATCCAAACCCAGATTTATCTCCCAATCAGCCTTTCCAACACCTGCAAACACGATTTTGTCGGCAGAAAAGCCCGCCTCCACAGCCGCCTGAATTTCGCCGCCGCTCACGCAATCAGCACCCAAACCGGCAGCACGAATGCTCGCCAGCACGCGCGAATTGGCATTGGCTTTCACCGCATAGTGCAGATGATAGCCGTAACGATTTGCCTCTGTCATAGCCGATTGAAGCGTCCTGTTCAGCAACTCCGTGTCGTAATAATAAAACGGCGTCTGTAAATTCTGAAACATCTCTGTAGGAAAATTCGTTTTCATATACATTCCGAAATGTGGCGCAAAGGTACTAATTTTTATTGGCAAACACAACTTTCGCGCGATTAAATTCTTCGACGATGTCGTCAATAATCCGCTTCGCGGGCTTAATTTCCTTGATGAGGGACGCTATTTGCCCTATTTCGAGTTCGCCATCCACCAGATTGCCCTCAAAAATACCAAGTTTGGCGCGCCCTTTACCCAAAATGGCGCGCAATTCGTCGGCATCCATTCCGGCATTTTCCGCGAGAGCCACACGGGCGTAAAAATCATTCTTGATGAGGCGCGTGGGGGCGAGTTTTTTCAGGCACAGCATCGTGTCGCCCTCTTGCAAGGCGATAGATTTCTCCTTGAAAGCCGTGTGCGCCGACGACTCCTCCGCCAGCGCAAAAGCCGTGCCCATCTGCACGCCATCGGCTCCCAACGCCATTGCCGCCAGCATCCCGCGCCCCGTGGCAATGCCGCCCGCCGCAATGAGCGGGATGGAAACAGCCTGCCGCACCTGCGGGATGAGCACAAAAGTGGTCGTCTCCTCGCGTCCATTGTGCCCGCCGGCTTCAAAACCTTCGGCAACAACGGCATCCACACCCGCCTCCTGCGCCTTCAACGCAAATTTGGAACTCGACACAACGTGCGCCACGGTCATCCCATGCGATTTCAGCATCGCCGTCCACGTCTTGGGATTTCCCGCCGACGTGAACACAACCTTCACGCCCTCCTCCACAAGAATGTCCATCACCTTGTCGATTTCGGGATAAAGCAACGGCACATTCACGCCAAACGGCTTGTCGGTGGCAACACGAGCCTTGCGAATATGCTCGCGCAACACATCGGGGTGCATCGACCCCGCACCAAGCAGCCCCAACCCGCCCGCATTGCTCACTGCGGCAGCCAATCGCCAGCCGCTCACCCACACCATGCCTCCAGCGATGATGGGGTGCTGAATTTTGAATAATTCTGCTACTTTGTTCATAATAATTAAATTTTGGTGCAAATATACGAAAAAAATGTATCCTTGCAACCGGTTACAAAATATATTTTGTACTTTTGCAGTCTGAAATGTTTGAAAATATGAAATATAAACGTATCTTGTTGAAACTCAGCGGGGAATCGCTGATGGGGGCGAAACAATATGGCATCGATGAGAGCCGGCTGGCGGATTATGCGCGACAAATCAAGGAAATCGCCGCTGAGGGCACACAGGTGGCTATCGTGATTGGTGGCGGCAATATCTTTCGCGGGCTGAGCGGTGCGGCGAAGGGTTTCGACCGCGTGAAAGGCGACCAGATGGGGATGCTGGCGACAGTTATCAACAGCCTCGCTTTGAGTTCGGCATTGGAGAAGGAAAACGTGGCATCGCAGGTGTTTACGGCTACCGCGATGGCTCCCATCGGGCGACTCTATGCCAAGCCGGAAGCGGTGGAGGCACTGAATCAGGGCAAGGTAACAATCGTTTCGGGCGGCACAGGCAACCCGTTTTTCACCACCGACACGGCTTCGGTGCTGCGCGCCGTGGAGCTGGAGGCGGACGTGATGCTGAAAGGCACGCGCGTGGACGGCATCTATACCGCTGACCCCGAAAAGGATAAGTCGGCAACGAAATTCGACGAAATCACGTTTGAAGAAATCTATCGGCGCGGGCTGAAAATTATGGATTTGACCGCTACCACGCTGGCGCAGGACAATCATTTACCCATCATCGTGTTTGATATGGACACGGTTGGCAACCTGAAAAAAGTGTTGGCAGGCGAAAAAATCGGCACTTTGGTGCATTCAAAATAAAATGTTACCTTTGCAAAAAAATTAAAGACTATGGCAGTGATTAAAACAGTGATTGAGCACGCTGAGGAGAAGATGCTTCAGTCGGTGAGTTATTTGGAAGAGACTCTGACGCGCGTGCGGGCAGGAAAGGCGAATGTGCATATTTTGGACGGCGTGAAGGTGGAATCTTATGGCAGTTTGATGCCGCTGGCAAGCGTGGCGACGATTTCGACGCCCGATGCGAAAACCATCACCATCCTCCCCTGGGACAAAACGATGCTACACCCCATTGAAAAGGCATTGATGGACTCCGACGTGGGCATCACGCCCGAAAACAACGGCGAAATCATCCGCCTGGGCATCCCGCCATTGACCGAAGAACGGCGCAAAATGCTGGTGAAACAGACACGCACCGATGCCGAAAATGCGAAAATATCGGTCCGCAACAGCCGTCGCGAAGCCAATGACGAGATAAAAAAAGCCGTCAAAGACGGCACGCCCGAAGACGACGGCAAAGAAACCGAAAGCGCAATTCAGAAGTTGCACGACAAATATCTGAAGCAACTTGACGAACTGATTGCTGCCAAGGAAAAAGAAATAATGACGGTGTAAATTTCCTATTTGCCAGCGGTATTAAGAATGATAGTTCAAGACACCTGAAAATCATTCTCAAACAGTTCAATGAACTCAATAGGTGACAATGCTTTTATGGGAGATGCCGCAAAGCCTTTTACGTCACGAGTGACAATTACATCCGAATTTGCACGTATCGCGCACTCATTTTGCAAAGCATCTTCAAAATCATCAATGGAACTTTTTAAGGCAGCAACAACTTCGGACTCGCCAATGGGGATGATTTTAATGTGTTCAAGGATTTCGAGAAGCATCTGCTTGCGCTCTTCAGACGAAAAATCTTTACGCGCCACATAATACATATTTGTGACGGTGTGTGGCGCAAGAACTGCCTCATTTTTCACACAGATTTCATACACTTTCTTGGCATCCTCAAAAAAACCTTCACGCTTAAGAATGTAATCTATCAGTATATTAGCATCAACGAAGACTTTCATATTTTTCCTCCAAATGTCTGATATACTCTTCCTTAGGATTGTATGATTGTGGTGTTTGCGGCAGTTTTTCCCACTTGTCTATCCAACCAAAGGTCTTGTTTTGGCGCACGGAAGTCCCGCCGGTCGCATACTCTTTGTGCACGTTCGGCACTACTGCACTTCGTCTTTCCATTACTGCTGTTTCCATAACTTCATTTTTATTTTCGATGCAAAGGTATGAATTATTTTACAAAGCAGCAAATAAAATAAAAAACCGCCCGAAAGATTGCGCTTTCGGGCGGTTGAAAATTCCAATTGTAGAGACGCGGCGCGCCACGTCTCTACTGCGATACAGGTGGAGCCTACGCTGAACAGGGTCAGACTTATTTTTCGTTAAAACAAGTTCCAGATGTTGTTTACGGTAATGTCTGAATTTGTTGTCGCTGCTGATGAGAGGAATTTTTTCACAAATGGCTTGGGATATTATCAATCGGTCGCTTGGGTCATTGTGATTTTCCACACGGTCGAGATTGGAAAATGCTACAAGATGCTCCTTTTGGATATATTTGATAGTGACATTCCAGTCATTTTCAATAGCATCTACGATATCCTGTGCCACTTTCCATTTAGTATCACTAATTTTATTTGCTTGAAAAAGATGTATTAATTCTTTAACACTTTCAGAACTAATGTAAAGCAAATTAGAATAATCATCTATGATGTGACTAACATTTCGTGACAAGGAATGTTTATCGCCAACCATGAATAGAAATATGTTTGTATCAATGAGATAGCGCATAATTATCATTTTAAGGCGGCTCGCCTATCCAATATTGTTAGAGTCCCATTGGGATATTTTTCCCAAAAATCAGTAAGCCGACCTTTCCTTATCGGTGTCGGATTAGGTTTGCCGTGCTCTGCACTCACTGCTGTTGTTGCTTTCATTGCTGTTGTTGCCATGATTTTACACTATTATGTTATTAAACTTTCGCAAAGGTACGACATTTTTTTTGTATTTGCAAGTATTAAACAATTTTTTTCGTACCTTTGTACCAATTATTTTTATTGATATATACGTGAAAGGGCTGATTATAAAAAATACGGGCAGCAGTTTTCTGGTTAAGGCTGAGAGCGGCGAATTGATTGAGGCAAAACTCAAGGGGAATTTCCGTTTGAAGGACATACAGAGCACTAATCCTGTTGCGATTGGCGATTTTGTGGGGCTTGAACTCAATGCGGAGGGCACGGCTTTTATCCGCGAAATTGACGACCGCAGGAATTATATTGTCCGCCGCTCGTCTAACCTGTCGAAGCAGTCGCACATTCTGGCGGCTAATCTCGACCAGGTGTTTCTGATTGTTACGGTCAATCATCCCGTCACCTCCACCACGTTTATCGACCGCTTTTTGGCTACGGCGGAGGCTTATCGCATCCCTGCGGCGTTGGTTTTCAACAAGATAGATTGCATCAACACCGACGAGCAGGAATATATGCACGCGCTGATTCGCCTTTACAAGACCATCGGCTATCCCTGCTATCAGGTTTCGGCAACGGAAGACGCGGATGTGAGGGAGCGGTTTATTGCGCCGCTGCAAAACAAGACGACGCTGTTTTCGGGACATTCGGGCGTGGGCAAATCGACGCTCATCAATCGCCTCATTCCGGGCGGAGCGCAGAAGACGCGAGCCATTTCGGACTATCACAACAAGGGGATGCACACGACCACTTTTTCGGAGATGCTCACCCTGCCCGACGGCGGCTATATCATTGATACTCCGGGGATTAAGGGTTTTGGCGTGTTCGATATGGAAGATGCCGAAATTGCGCACTATTTTCCCGAAATTTTCAAGTTTTCACACGCCTGCAAATACAATAACTGTACCCATCGGCAGGAGCCGGGTTGCGCAGTCAAACAGGCTGTGACAGAGCATTTTATCAGCGAATCGCGCTACAAAAGTTACCTCAATATATTAGAAGACAAAAATGAAAATAAATACAGAGAAGCGTAAATTGACGCTGAAAAAAGTGGTCAACCTCGACCCGGTGAAACTCGACCGCAGGACGGTTGTGCGCGAAATTCAGGATGATTTTTTCATCCTGATAGGCTTGTGCCTCTACGCCTTCGGCTGGACGGGCTTTTTCCTGCCTGCCGAAATCACCACCGGCGGCGTAACGGGTATCGGTGCCCTTCTGAGGTATGCGACGGGCATTCCGGCGATAATGCCGATGACCTATTTCGGCATCAACGCCCTCCTTTTGGTGTTCGCCATTCGGATATTTGGCTTCAAATTCAGTTTCAAAACCATCTGCTGCGTCATTCTGATGACTTTTTTGCTGGCTTTTTTGCAATCCGTCATCACGAAGCCATTGGTCAATAGCGAGGCGTTTATGTCGTGCATCCTCGGTGGAGCCATCTGTGGCTGCGGCATCGGCATCGTGATTAACTACAAGGGCAGCACGGGCGGCACGGACATTATCGCGCTGATTATCAACAAGTATTATCACATTTCCATCGGCAAAGCGATGCTGATTTGCGACGTGCTGATTATTTCGTCGTCCTACCTGATTTTTCAGAGCGTGGACAAAATCGTGTATGGCTTGGTGGCGATGGCAGCCTCCTCCTACGCGGTGGATATGGTCATCAACGGTGCCCGGCAGTCGGAACAGTTTATGATTTTTTCCGAGAAATACGACCTGATAGCCACGGAAATCAACAAGTTGCATCGTGGCTGCACGGTCTTGGACGGCGTGGGCTGGTACACCCAAAAAGGCGTTAAAGTGATTGTCGTGCTCGTCAAAAAGAGCGAAGCCCTCACCATCATGCGCATCGTCAACGACATCGACCCCACCGCATTCATCTCCCAATGTATGACGCGCGGGGTCTATGGCGAGGGGTTTGGTGCGCTCAAAGTGTAGAGGACAGGAATTTTTTCAAGCCCTCCACCGCCCGTGCACGGTGGCTGATGGCGTTTTTCACCTCGGCACCAAGTTCGGCGAAAGTTTCCGAATAGCCGTCGGGCACAAAAATGGAGTCGTAGCCAAACCCGCCTTTTCCGCGCTCTTCGGGGCTGATTTTCCCCTCTACGATGCCTTCAAAGAGATGTTCCTGCCCGTCCAAAATCAGGGCGACAACCGTCCGAAAACGGGCGGAATATAACTCTTGGGGTGCGCACGCCGAGTTGTTTCGCCGCTTTTCCTCCAATTTTTGCAGCACTTTTTGCCGATTGGCGGCATCGCTTTTTGCTTCGCCCGCGTAGCGCGCGGAATATACGCCCGGCTCGTTGTTTAACGCCTTGATTTCCAAACCGGTATCGTCGGCAAAACAGTCGCAGTCGTAGCGTTCTTTCACAAATCGGGCTTTCAGCAGGGCATTCCCCTCCAGCGTATCCGCCGTTTCGGGGATGTCGTCGGTGCACCGAATATCGCGTAGCGACACCACCTCCACGCTGCTTCCCAAAATTTGGCGCACCTCTTCAAGTTTGTGCGCATTGTTTGTAGCAAAAACTAACTTTTTCATATAGTGATTAACGCTAAACGGGGGAAAAAATTGTAATCGGAGGGGCGGGATTGTGGGATTGCGGATAATCTCCAAAAATTTTAACACAAAATATTTGGATTTTCAAAAAATGTTTATTACCTTTGTACTCGCGTCCAAAATGAGTTGGCGCGAAACAAACAATATTAATATTCAATAAATACATTAAAACAATGAAAAAACAGTTCAGTAATTTCCACACAGCGATGCTCTTCGCCGCCACCATGCTATTCGCAGGGGGGGGGGTACAGGTTTTGCTCGCTGAGTCGCCGCAAGAGGCTAAGATTGCCTTATCCGGCGTTGTTTCTGACCAGGACGGACCTGTCATTGGCGCGAGCGTCATTGAAAAGGGAAATCCGGGCAATGGAGTTGCAACTGACGTGGACGGGAAATTTTCCCTCCAAGTGCCGTCCAACGCCACGTTGCAAATTAGTTATTTGGGTTATGCCACTCAGGAAGTGGCAGTAAACGGTCAAACGACCATCCACGTTACCCTGAAAGAAAGCGCGAGCACCCTCGACGAAGTGGTAGTGACGGCGCTGGGTATCAAAAAGGAGAAGAAATCGCTGGGCTATTCGGTGCAGGACATCAACAGCGAGGAAATCACCAAAAACAAAACCGCGAACCCGCTGAGTTCCTTAGCAGGGAAAATTGCGGGGGTGAACATCACCCAAAGTTCGGGTTCTGCCGGTGCCGGTGCGCAGATTATTTTGCGTGGGGGTACTTCGTTTGACCGCGACAATCAGCCTGTCTTTGTAGTGGATGGTGTGATTTTCGACAACTCAACATCCACTCTTGGAAGTTCGACTTTCGATGGGGTGACCAGTGTTGCAACTACAGCCAGCAACCGTGTGATGGATATTAATCCGGAAGACATTGAGAATATGTCGGTGTTGAAAGGTCCTGCCGCGGCGGCTTTGTACGGTTCTCGAGCTGCTGCCGGGGTAATTGTCATCACAACCAAAAAAGGAAAAGAAGGTGCTGTGTCTGTGGATGTAAATTCCAAATTATCAACTAATTGGGTTAATCGTTTTCCGGAGCAGCAAGGCAAATACAAACGCGGAGCCTATACGTCGATGGGAGGCAAAACGGAAGACACGATGGATTCTTGGGGTGACCCTTTTGCTGCAGGTGAAAAAATCTACAACAATATCGAAGACTTTTTTCAAAACGGCAGTATTTGGGATAACAGCGTGAGTGTATCGGGCGGCAGTAAAAACGGCTCGTTCTATTTTTCGGCTTCCAATTTCAGCCAAACAGGAATAATTCCGACTACCGGTTATGACAAGACGACTTTCCGTTTCAACGGCGACCAAAAATACGGCAAATTGACCGTGGGTGCCAATGTTGCCTATTCGCTGGCAAGTACCAACAAAACATTGACCAGCGCAGGATTGTATGGCTCAAGTGGCAACGGCGCGATGACTGCCATTTATCCTTGGCCTCGAAGCGAAGATATGAAGCATTATCTGAATGATGACGGCACGAAATACCGTAATCAAGCGTATAATACCGACCTCGTGAATGACATTGAAAATCCTTATTGGACAATCAACAAAAACAGACTGAGCGACCGCACCGAACGTTTCACCGGAAGTGTTAATTTAGACTTTAAGATTACTGATTGGTGGAATGTTGCCTACCGTGCCGGCACCGACTCTTATACCACAGGTACTGATAATTTTGTGGCTAAAGGTGGTGCATTAAAAGGGGATTATCAAGACGGAATGATGAGTGAAAGTGAACAAAGATACACCTATTTATCATCCAACTTGATGACCGGTATTAACAAAACTTTTGGTGATTTTGATTTAGGTTTGCTGTTGGGAACTTCTACCGAAGATACCAAACGGGTAACCAATCGCCGAATGGGTTATAAATTTACTTCCGACACTTTTTTTAGTTGGAACACGATATTAAAAGCAAATAAATCCTTTGAAGAAGGTCACAGTCAAAAGAGAATGGTCAGTGTCTATGGAGAGTTCCGCGCATCCTACAAAAACTGGGCTTACTTTACTGTAACAGAAAGGAATGACAACACATCAACACTTCCGGTGGACAGTCGTTCCTATTGGTATCCTTCGTTTAGCGGTAGCGTGGTATTCAGCGAATTGTTGCCGAAAAACGATATTCTCTCGTTTGGTAAACTCCGTGCTTCTTGGGCGCAAGTAGGTAAGGATGCTGCTCCCTATCAAACAAATACAAATTTGAGAGAATATCAAGAATTTATGAACGGTACAATTGGTGTAATCAACGAGCCTAACGAGGGAGGAAATTCTTTTTTGAAACCGGAAATTACCAAATCTATGGAATTGGGTTTGGATGTGCGTTTTCTGAACGGACGTATCGGGTTTGACTATACCTATTATACCAACGATTCGTATAATCAGTTGATATTCCCAAGAATCAGTAATTCAATTGGTTTTATTATTCCGATAGTCAATGCAGGAGACTTATACAACAAAGGGATGGAATTGTCTATTACAGGACAACCGATAAAAACCCGTGATTTCACATGGGAAGCTACATTGAACTTTGCCGGCAATCGGGGGCGAGTTGCCAACTTGTTGAATGGAGTTGAGATATTGAAAGTTACTGAGGTAAATGACATTGGCGGTATCACGGCTGCAGCATTTCCGGATAGCTATTTTATGGGACTTTCCGGAACAAAATGGGACAGGGCTCCTGACGGAAAAGTGATTTTGGATGCGGTTTCAGGTATGCCGCAAGTTTCCAACAACAGTCAGAATGACGTAGGTAATCGCGAACCTAAATTTACCGGAGGGTTCAACAACAGTCTGCAATACAAAGATTGGAACCTTTCCTTCTTGTGGGATTTCCGCAAAGGAGGCGTTGTGTATAACGGAACAGATTATGAAATGACCAAGCGAGGAATGTCGAAACGCAGTGAAGACCGCGAATCGCTGACTATTGATGGGGTAATAAATACGGGCACAGCAGCAGCTCCTGTTTATGAAAACAAAACAGTTACGTTTGATGCAAGTACACCGGAAGGACGTTATGCTATTCAGGATTATTGGACTACTTATTACACGAGAGAAGCCTCTCATTTCTTGACAGAAACGAATTGGTTGCGCTTACGTGCGGTTTCGCTGTCCTACACAATGCCGCAAACATTATTGGCAAAAACTAAATTTATCAAAGGATGTACGTTCACTGCTTCCGGCGATAATCTTTTGCTTTTTACCAATTATAAAGGCATGGACCCGGAAACATCGGCTGCAGGTTCGGGTACAAATGGTTCGAGTGGGGTAGGTATTGACTATTGCAGCGTACCTGCTACATCAGGCTTTTCGTTCGGAGTAAGTTTAAAATTTTAATAAATAAATAATGACAGTTATGAAAAATATAAAATATTTTGGCATCAGTCTGTTAATGACTTTTGCATTTGTTTCTTGTGACGACTATCTGGATATCAACACAAATCCTGATAGCCCCACTAACTTTTCAGTGTCGGTGGAACATCGTTTGCCGGCATTAGAGTATGTCCTTTTGCATTGCTACGGAGGGTCAGGACACTTGTCTTCGCTCATTGGGCAACAAATAATGACTTCATTCGACACTTATGGGAATAGGAATAATAGGTTCAACATACTTGCAAGATGGACACCGAACGGGAATGGAGCGGAATCCTATCGTCCTTATACGCCGATTTATCAAGAGTTCTATACCAATGCAGGAACTAATTTGCAGGACTTGTATGACAAAGCGGAGAAAGAAAATGCTTATCACTACATGGCTACCGTAAAATTTTTCCGTGCAATTGGGTTTATGTTGATGACCGATTTGTACGGCGAAACTATCCACACCCAAGCATTTAATGGCACAATCAACGGGCAATTTGATGATGGGAAAACCATTTTTGAAGGTGCATTACGCGAATTAGACGAAGCCATTGCTTTGTTCAAACAAACACAGCCTGCCGGAGCAACTCCGTTGGCGAAAGGCGATTGGTGGAACGACGGAGATGCAGGTAAATGGCTCAAAATGTGCTATGGATTCAAGGCTCGCTGGCTGAACAATCTGTCGAAAAAGTCAAGTCTTTACAAGCCGGATGATATTTTGGCGGCGATTGAAAATGCCCCGAAAAGCAATCTTGAAAGCACTATCGTCAAACATGAAGATGCAGGAACGGGTATAGAATTTCCTAATATTGGAGACCCTAACATGACATCCATTGCTTACAGTTGGCTTACATATTGGGGTGATTCAAAGTCTTTTTTTGTAACAAAATGGTATGCCGATTTGTTGACCGACTTTGATGGTAAAGGCATCGTTGACCCGCGCGCTTGGAAGTTAATCCCTGCCGTACAAAATACGCTTACTTCCGCTTGGGAACTTTCCGATGGCGTAGATACACGCACCAATGTACGCAATGATGGGTCGTATGATAAATCAACAATTAATGCGGGAAATGGCTGGACGCTTACTTCCACGGATGGCAACCATTACGTCGCCCTCACCTCTCCCGGAATTGTAACCACAACTACCAAGGAAAAGGATGCTGATGGAACTCATTATATCAATTCGGGCACATTTTATACACGTCCGGATGCGCCTACGACATTGATGACCTATTCTGAAATGTGCTTTATCAAAGCAGAAATTTTGTTTAATAAAGGGGATAAGCCCGGAGCTTTTACTGCTTACAAAGATGGTATTCAAGCGCATTTCGATTTGCTCAATACAAAATTAGCAGAATATGGCACCACTGACAATATCTCTAAACAGATTATTCCGCAAACGGATATCGACACTTATTTGAATAGTGCGGCGGTTGGCACCTCCGGAGATTTGACGTTGGGTAAAATAATGCAACAAAAATACATTGCGTTAGGTTTCTCACATCAAAATTGGAACGACCAGCGTCGCTATGATTACAAATCGGACGTGTATCGGGGGTGGACACCGCCTTATGAACACACCAACGCAGTTTCAAAAGACCCTGCATTCCCCAATTCAGGAGATATGTTTCGCCGTTTCCAACAATGTTATATCGAAATCAATAACAATAACATAAGTGTGGAAAAGTCGCATCCGCATGCGTTGTTACAGGATATTTTTTCATTCCCTGTTTGGTGGGATATAGCAGAATAAGATAAACCTACTGCGCTCCTTTGTAAATGCGCATCGCCCGACAGAACTTGCTTACTGTCGGGCGATGCTTGTTTTGTGGAAAAATATCAGTACCTTTGCACAAACAATTAAAAACAAAGCATCATGCCTACAATTTTTATATTTTTCGGATTGCGATTTATGTTTTACAGTGATGACCACGAACCTATTCATATTCATGTGGTCAAGGGTAAAGGAAGGATAAAGGAAAAGGCAAAATTTCAAGTCGTTCCCGAAGTTGTGTTAATTGAAAACAATGGGCTAAGTGTCAGCGAATTAAAAGTAGCCGAAGGATTGATAGAAGAGAATAAGCAAATAATCGTAGATAGATGGAACAAATTTTTTAGTGCAAAATAATAAAATATGAAACCCACAATTACTAATGTTTGGATTGATGATGTTGCTGTGTATATTCAAACCATAGACGGAGAGGTGTATCGCGAGCAATTTGACGAATACCCGCTCTTGCGGCAAGCCTCGCCTGCACAACGTGCTCATTTTGAGTATGATAATTTTGGCATCCGCTGGGAGGATATAGACGAAGATTTAAGTTATGATGGTTTTATGCGAAAAAAGGCATTGTAATGCGCCTCTATTAACCGCCATTCAAAAAAGTTTGCTAAATCAAAAAGTTTTCGTAATTTTGCGCGGAATATTATGTAATATAGGATTTTAATTGGTTTAAAATGAGAAAATGGCGTGTTGAGGATTCGGCTGAGTTGTATAACATTTATGGCTGGGGGTTGGATTATTTTTCCATCAACGACAAGGGGCATATCACGGTGAGCCCGAAGAAAAACGGGGCTCAGGTGGATTTGAAGGAGTTGATGGACGAACTGACGTTGCGCGATGTGGCGGCTCCGGTGCTGTTGCGCTTTTCCGATATTCTGGATAATCGGATTGAAAAAATCTCCAACTGCTTCAAAATCGCGGCACAGGAGTACAATTATGATGCGCAAAATTTTATCATCTATCCGATAAAAGTCAATCAGATGCGGCAGGTGGTGGAAGAAATCGTGAGCCACGGCAAAAAGTTCAATATCGGTCTGGAAGCCGGTTCCAAGCCCGAATTGCACGCGGTGTTGGCTATCAACACCAGCCCCGATTCGCTGATTATTTGCAATGGCTACAAGGACGAGGACTATATTCAACTTGCTCTTTTGGCACAAAAGATGGGCAAACGCATTTTTATTGTGGTCGAAAAGCTCAACGAGTTGAAACTCATTGCCGAGCTGTCGAAAAAGATGCGCATCGTGCCCAATATCGGCATTCGCATCAAGCTGGCGAGCAGCGGCAGCGGCAAATGGGAAGAATCGGGCGGCGATGTCAGCAAGTTTGGCTTGTCGTCGAGCGAACTGCTCGAAGCCCTCGATATTTTGAAGAAAAACAAGTTGGAGGATAGTCTCAAACTGATTCATTTTCACATCGGCAGTCAGGTAACGAAAATTCGGCGCATCAAAAATGCGTTGCGCGAAGCCTCACAGTTCTATGTGCAACTCCACACGATGGGTTTCAACGTCGAATTTGTGGATATTGGCGGCGGTTT